>JAPOVT010000002.1 GCA_026708015.1 bacterium | reverse complement strand
GCTTTTGGTGCTGGCTGTGGCGGTGAGTGCCGCTGTGAACATCCGGCGTGCTCAACAGAGTGGCGGCAGAAGATAAGGCCGCGGCTGCTGTAGCCGCGGAGTTTGAGGCTTTATTGGCCGCTGCGGATCGGGTTCGATTGGCGTTAGGTGAGTTTGTGGAGTTGGTGGGAGTTCGCCGGGTCAGCGAAGACACCGGGCTAGCTCACGGGACGGTTCAGCGGTGGTGCGTTGAAGTGCCTCCGACACTCACACTTTCCAAGGCCCGTCAGCGCCGGGGCAAGGTGAGCGGCCAAGCCTGATCTGTTGGCGGTTGTCCAGCTCCAGGGCCACCAGCTGCTCCAGGGCCTCGGGGCCGATCCGGTCCACGTCGGCCACGTCGATCTGGTCCAGGGCCTTGGGCTGCTGGGCCACCGGGTCGATCCGGTCCACGTCGGCCACCGGGTCGATCATGTCCAGGGCCACCTCGATCATGTCGGCCACCAGGTGGGCCACCTCGGGCTGCTCCAGGGCCGGCTGCTGGGCCACCTCGGGCTGCTCCAGGGCCTTGGGCTGTTGGGCCACCGGGTCGATCCCGTCGGCCACCCTCGATCAGCCCGGCGTGTAGGCCCTGGACTCGATGCCGGTGGTCGCGGTGGGCCAAGGCCGATAAGCCCGGCGTGTAGGGGCTGGAGTCGATCCCGTCGGCGTGGAGCGCATCCAGGCTCGATCAGCCCGGCGTGTAGGCCCTGGAGCTGATGCCGTCGGCCATCCTCGATGCCGGTGGCGTGGTGGCCCTGGACTCGATGCCGGTGGCGTGGTGGGCCAAGGCCGATCAGCCCGGCGTGGTGGGCATCCAGGCTCGATGCCGGTGGCGTGGTGCCCCTGGACTCGATGCCGGTGGCCAAGGTCGATCCCGTCGGCCACCCTCGATCAGCCCGGCGTGTAGGCCCTGGAGCTGATGCCGTCGGCCAGGCTCGATCCCGGTGGCGTGGTGGCCCTGGACTCGATGCCGGTGGCGTGGTGGGCCAAGGCCGATCAGCCCGTCGTGGTGGGCCAAGGCCGATCAGCCCGGCGTGAACGCCGTGGAGCTGATGCCGTCGGCCAAGCCGATCCCGGTGGCGTGGTGGCCCTGGACTCGATCAGCCCGGCGTGGCGGTGGACTCGATCAGCCCGGCGTGGCGGTGGACTCGATCCCCGGTGCTGTGGTGGACGCCAGGGGCGCTGTGGTGGGCCAAGCCGAACCCGTAGGCTTGTGTTGAGCGTGGCGGCAGCCAGCAAGGTAGTAGTTGCTGTGGTTGTCGCTACGCCGCCGTTGAACGCTGTAGCCATACTGACTAAATTCCCAGCATGACTACTACCTTGCCTCCAGATACCAATGGTCTAGGCCACAAGCGGCGAGAACCGAAAAGTGCCCGGCGGAGAATAGCGTTGATGTGTCTAGGAGCGTGCAGCGGTGTGGCCGGTTGGTTGGCTGCGCACCTTTTAGATCAGTCGGTCTGGTCTAACTTGCTGGGGCTTGTCGTTTTTGGCATTGCAACGTTGGGCTTAGCCGTCGCCTTCGTTACAAAGCTGCGCTAAAACAACCCCGACCTTCTCAGCCAAATCTGGGTCTGTCGGTTTTTTTGTGGGTGCTCTCATGTGGTCATTGCACTTGTTTGGTTGATTGCCTCTAATGGTGTCATCCATCCGAGGACTCGTCGAGGTCGGCCGTTGGGTTCGGCGGCGATCTGGTCGAGTTCGTGACTACCCCGACTCCGGCTCCGACCGCGACGCCTGCGCCCACTCCGGCTCCGACTCGGCATCCTGTTTGCGGGGTTGCTCCCAGCAACGGGGTAATCCAGGGCTACCCGTCCTACAACCGCTCGCGGTGCGGGCCGACTCAGTGGAAGGAGGCCGCGGGCAGCAGCGAATGCACCGCTGTTGGGCTGTGGAAGGCCGCCGACGGGGAGATGCTGTATATCTGCGCTCGCGGCTGGTATGCCCGGTGGATGGCGTCCAACAGATAGCGGGCCGGCCGGCGGCGGGCGAGCACATAGCGGCCGCTCTGGTGCGCTGCAACCCAGCGTAGGCCAGTCAGCCCGGCGAGACCGCGGTGGACTCGATCCCGGCTCGATCAGCCCAGCGTGTAGGGCATCCAGGCTCGATCCCGGTGGCCAAGCTCGATCAGCCCGGCGTGGTGGCCCTGGAGCCGATCCCGTCGGCCACCCTCGATCTAGGCTCGATCAGCCTGGCGAGGCGGTGGAGTCGATGCCGGTGGCCAAGGCCGATCCCGTCGGCCACCCTCGATCAGCCCGGGCGTGGCGGCCGTGGTGGCCCTGGGCTCGATCCCGGTGGGCGAGGGCGCTGGTTAGCTGGTTGGATGTGTGCTGGTTGCGGTGCGTTCTTTGCGGGGAAGCCACCAGCGGAATAGGGCGAGCTTGCCGAGAAAGTAGAGGGGTGCTATCAACGCCCCGGCTATCCAAAACCAGAAATCCAATCCGTCAGAGTCAGTAAGCGCCGCCCAAAACAACAGCGGAGTGTAAGAGAACATGACGAGTAGCAGGTTTTCGATCCTGTTTGGCTGGAGTTTGCCCTTATCGTCGTAACGCCGCGGCACCCGCGCATCGTCCCGCCGCCCATGTTCCCGTGCTGCCATCGGACGGTGTTTGAACCAGTGAACGGCGGAGTAGCCCAGGATAAGCAGGGCGCACGCTGGCAGGACCACTACCAGAACTGCGGCTAGGGGTGGTACGACAAGCGCCGCTGCCATCAAACCCGCCAAGGCGATCACCAGAGCGATTGCAACGCGCCGCGGGAGCTTGGCTATGAGCTTGCGGAACAGCGGCTCGTCGGTGGTTGGGGGTTGCTGAGTTGTGGTCATGGCTACCTTTTGGTTGTGGTGCTTTGCCGCCATCGCTCGACTCGGCGTTGAGCGGTGGAGCGGTTCAAACGGGTGTGGCGGGCGATCTCGCGCCATGAGCAGCCAACGCTGTTGGCGTCGCTCATGGACGCGGTAAGCGCTCTCGATCAGCCCGGCGTGTTACGGGCGCGGTGCCGCTCGGCTAGCTGCCTCCAGCGTCCGGAGAAATACCCGGAGGCACACAAGATCGACATTGCGGGCATCACACCACCACCAATGGTGCGAAACCGGGCGAACCCCTGCTCGGTGATGAGCTCGATGACACCAAATGGAACGAAGGCGACGCAGAGCACGGCCAGCCCGAGATTGACCGCCGGGCTGGTCTCCCAGCTGGTCTGGGTTGCCACCGGTGGTTGTTCGCAGGGTTCTTCGTGCGTAACTGCCATGCGGCCATCGTAGCTGCCCGCCGGCGGCTGAATCAGACGTCGGGGGTGTCGGTGTCGAGGTGGCGTGACCAGTTCCTGGCCGGGGGACGGCAGGTGCTTGAGGCTGGTGCCGGGCACGGGCCGTCGGCCCGCGAACGACAGCTGGCCGCGGAGATCGAGCAGCTCAACACGGCTTTGGGCGAGGCGCATATGGAACTGTGGGTGTGGAAAGAGGGGGCTCGCTGTATAGGGCTTCGACGAGCTCGACGCCCTCCGCGAGGAGGCGGGCGTAACGGTCACCTGGTTCTGCGAGATCGCGGGGATCCCGCGGGCGACCTGGTATCGGTGGTGGTCGGCGTCCAGTTCGACCGACAAACCCCCATCACCAAACCACCAGACCAGAAATCCTCCTCAGATTCTTGACATGGGACAAGCGTTCGGAGTTGGAGGCGATGGCTCGTTCGCAGTCGTTGCCGCATCATCAGGTGCGGCAGGCGAGGGCGTTGTTGTGGACCGGTGATGGTATGGCGAATGGGGAGTGAGTATCCCCCCTTTGGCTGGTCACCTCGATTAGGAGGTAACCATGTCATTGATAGAGAAGGACAGGGCCAGGCGACCTCCCACACACATCTTCACTGATTCACGCAGGGCTGATGTTGGTCGGGCTGTTGGCATAGTCAAGGGCGCATCAAGCCGCCACCATCAACCTGAAATGTCTCGCCGGTCACGTATTGGCTGGCGTCGGATAGCAGGAAGCCGATCACCGGGGCGATGTCGGTTACGGGATCGCCGTCGCGGCCCATGGGGTGGTTGTCGAACAGAGCCTTGTACGACGCCAGGCGGTCGGGGTCGTCGTCGGGCGGGGCCCGGTGGGCCACCGAGGCCGGGTTCACGCAGTTCACGGTGATGCCGTCTCGGCCCCATTCCCGGGCCGCAGTGCGAGTGAGCGAGCGAATTGCCTCCTTGGCAGCTCCGTAGGGTCCATAGCCAGGGCCACCGGTGATCCCCACATTGGTGCCGAAGGTGATGATCCGCCCTCGGCCCTTGGCCGCCATGTGGGGGTGAACCGCCTGCATGAACCACAGGGTGCCCTTGGGGCCGGTATTGAGCAGCAGGTCCATGTCGGATTCGTCCACATTGAGAAGCGGCATGGTCGGGCGGAACGACTGGGCGTTGGCCACCAGCCCGTCCACCGTGCCCCACCGCTCCACCGTCAGGTCCACCACCTCGTTGGTGTGGTCCCGGTCGCCCACCGAGCCCGGCACTGCCAGCACATCCCCGCCCAGCTCCCGCAGCTCGGCGGCGGCGGCCTCGACCCGCTCGGGCTTGCGGCTGGTCACCGTCAGCTTGACGCCCTCGTCCACCAGGTACTCGGCGATGCCCCGGCCGATGCCCTTCGATGCTCCGGTGACGATTACAACCTGCCCTTCCAGCATCGTCTGAGCGTACTGTTCTAGGTGATGCGAACCCCTTTCGGCGGCTATGAGCTGGACCCCTGATCCTCGTCCCAGCTGGGTGGCCGCCGTCAACCGGGGCGATGCCGGGCCGGTGGTCGACGAGGCCCGCCTCCCGTTCGACCCCGAGTTGCTGATGGCTGAGGCCCTGGTCCGCCAAGGCCGGGCCCCCGATGGCCGGGCCCCCGATGGCCGGGCCGCCTTGGGCGACGACGACTTCATTGAACCGCTCACCTTGTTCTGCCACGGGCTGGAAAATGAGGCCGACCTCACCGTCATGGGTCGGTGGATGTCGCGGCGGATGATCCTGCGGCTCTTGGAAGTCCGCATCCAGATCAGCGACTACCTGGCCGCCGATCCCGACACCCTGGACGAACCCATCGACCAGCCCATTTTCGTGATCGGTGCCCCCCGCACCGGCACCACCGTTATGCACGGCCTGCTGGCCCAAGACCCCGCCCATCGGGCGCCCGAAGGCTGGGAACTGCTGCGACCGGTGCCCCCGCCCCATCCCGATTCCGGCATTAGAGCCGCCGACCCCCGCATCGCCTTAGCCGGTGCTGAGCTCGTCATGCCCCAGACGGTGGCCAGCGGGATGCTGGCCATCCACGAGTATTCCGGGCGCATGTACAAGGAGTGCCTGTCGGCTATGTCGTTCGAGTTCCGCTCCGAGGAGATGGTCAGCCGCACCGATGTGCCCACCTACCAGGCTTGGTACGACAGCGCCGATCTGCGCCCCGCCTACCGCACCTATCGCAAGGTGCTCCAGATCTTGCAGCGGCGCATGCCCACCCGATGCTGGGTGCTCAAGTCGCCCGCCCACCTCCAAGGCCTTCCCGCGCTCCTCGAGGTGTTCGACGACGCCCGTTTCGTGATCACCCACCGCGACCCCACCGCCATCCTGCCCTCGGTCACCAGCCTCATCGCCACCATGCGCTGGGCCCATTCCGACCGAGTGGACTTCGCGGCCATCGGCCGATACCACCTTGAGCTCTACAGCCGCAGCCTCGACAACCTCATCGACCTCATCGACTCCGGCCGGCTGCTGGCCGACCGCACCGCCCAGGTTCCCCACAAGCTGGTGAGCACCGAGAAGATGGCCGCCGCCCGGTCGGTGTATGAGCAACTCGACATGGAGCTTTCTCCGGATGCAGAAGATGCCATGGCCGCCCATGCGGCCGCCACCCCGCCCGGCAAGCACGGAGGGCACAGCTACCAGTTCGAGGACTTGGGTATCACCCGAGCTGAGGTGCGGTCCCGCTTCGCTCGCTACATCGAGCGATTCGACATTCCGGTAGTAAACGATGACTGACCAGGAGCACCCTGAAACGGCGTCGGCCTACCGGCTGGCCGAATTGCTTGGCGATCTGCCCCACCCCGACGACTTCGGGCCCGCGGCCTACGAGTTGGTGGAGCGCACCCGCGACCTGGTTGCTGCCGTGTCGGCCAACGACGCCGACCCCGCTACCCGAGCCGAGATCGCCGCCGCCCTGGCCGACATCACCGAACGCCTCCAGGCCGTCGCCCGCGATCCCCACATCGTGGTGGCCAAAGACCACGATGGCACCATCTACAACCTCACCCAAGCCGGATCAGGCCTGCTCAACCCCCACGCCCCCAGGCTCATATTCGACCCGGTCCCCCCGCCCGACCCCGACGCTGAACCAAGACCAGTAGAGATGCGGGCCACCGTCACCCTCACCGAAGCCCACTCCGGCCCGCCCCACCGGGCCCACGGCGGCGTGGTGGCCACCATCCTGGACGAGGCCCTGGGCAACGCCGCCACCCGAGCCGGCGCCACCGGCCTCACCGCCGGCATCAACATCCGCTACAAGACCGGCGTCCCCCTCCACACCCCCCTCGAAGTCACTTGCCGCTACTCCCACACCGAAGGCCGCAAGCACATCGCCACCGGCGAGATAAGAGCCGGCGACACCATCTGCGCCACCGCCGAAGCCATCTTCATCACTGAGCCTCGCTCTTAGCCCGGCAACAGGCCGTGTGCCACGATTGACGCCATGGTCGACATCGCCACAACCGACGAGGCCGAGATCCTTGGCACTGCGGTCACCGCCTCGGGCCTCGCCGCCGAAGCCCCGGTGAAGATCCCCGTCCAGCGCTACCTCTCGTCCGAGTTCGCCGAACTGGAGTACGAGCGGATGTGGCCCAAGGTGTGGCACGTGGCCTGCACCGTCGACCACATCGCCAACCCCGGCGACTGGTTCGAGCACCGCCTCGGCAAGTACTCGATCATCCTGGTTCGGGGAGAAGACAGCGTGCTCCGGGGCTTCCAAAACGTCTGCCGACACCGGGGCAACTCCATCTGCCAGGGCTCGGGCACCGGCATCACCGAGCTGCGCTGCCCCTACCACCGCTGGGCTTGGGACCTCACCGGCCGTCTCCGCGAGATCCCCTCCCGCCGTGGTTTCGGCCCCATCAGCAATGACGATCTCCCCCTGGTGCCGGTGCAGGTGGACACCTGGGCCCGTCTGGTGTTCGTGAACCTCGACCTCGATGCCGAGCCGCTGGCCGACTGGCTGGAGGGCATCCCCGACGACATCTCCTGGGCCAACCTCGACGAGTTCCGGGGCACCTACTCCACCGCCACCCCGGTGAACTGCAACTGGAAGGTGGTCAACGAGGGCTTCTCCGAGACTTACCACGTGCAGGGGCTGCACCGGGAGATGCTGGCCAGTATCAACGACGTCAACTCCCCCCAGCGCATTTGGGACCGCCACGGCGTGTCCTATCAGCCCTACGGCGTGCCCAGCCCTCGTCTCGGCCGCAACGTCGCCGATCAGACGGTGTGGGAGTCGTTTGTGGTCACCCAGGGCGGCCGCATGGGGCCAGGGTACGACGAGCCCGGCAGTCCCGCCCCCGAGGTGCCCGACGGCCAGACCCTCCAAGACGTGATCGCCCAGAAGATCAGGGACCATCAGGCCACCGTGGGCGTCGATCTGTCGGGCTACGACACCGCCCAGATCACCCACCTCAGCCAGTACAACCTCTTCCCGAACACCACTGTGCTGATCAGCGCCGACATCTTCACTGTGTTGACGGCCCGGCCCGGCCCCACCCCCGACGAGGGCGAGCTGGCCACCATCCACCTCAGCCGCATGCCGTCGGCCGACGTCCCCGCCTCCTCGCCGGTGCATGTCACCGTGCCCATGGACCAGGCCGATTTCGGGTTCGTGCTCAACCAGGACTTCAGCGTCATCCGCACCATGCAAAAGGGCCTCCACCAGCCCGGCTTCACCCATGTGTGGCTGTCGGGGGAGGAGTGCCGCATCATCAACATGCACCGCCACCTGGAGCGCTACCTGGGCCTCGAGCCCGGCGGCTGGGTGCCCGCCGATCAGGCCCGGTGAGCCTGCCCGAGCACCCCGAGGCCATCACCGCTGACTGGCTCACCGAGAACCTGGCCGAGCGCTACCCCGGCACGGTGGTCACCGGGGTAGAGGTGCTGGCCATCCACGCCGGCACCAATGCCAATGCCCGCCTCGCCGTCACCTACGAGGGCGACACCGACCTGCCCGCCACCATGTTCGCCAAGCTCCCCCCACTGGATCCCGAACGAAGGGCCCAGATCAACCAAACCGGCATGGGCCGCCGTGAGGCGTTGTTCTACCTGCGCCTGGCCCACCGAGTGCCCATGCGCACCCTCACCCCCTATGTGGCCGCCTTCGACCCCGATACCGGGGCGTTCGTGCTGTTGCTGGAAGACCTGGATAACTCAACCAAGTCGCTGCCCGATTACAGCAAGGGAGTCACGGTGGCCTACGCCGCCGAGGCCATGGACCACTTCGCCGAGCTGCACGCCCGCTATGAGGATCCCGACCGCCGGGCCGCCGAGGCCGACTGGGTGCCGCTGGCCACCATGGGAAGCGACTACGGCACCCGGCTGCTGCGCTACGGGCTCGACAACCACCGCGACAGGCTCACCGACGCCTTCGCCGAGATCGCCGAGCTCTACATCGACCACACTGCCGAGCTCCACAAGACGTGGGCCGCAGGTTCCATCGGCGGTCCGGCCACCGTGCTCCAAGGCGACGGCCACATCGGCAACCTGTTCGTGACCGAAACCGGCGGACCGGGCTTCTTGGACTGGGGCCTCATCAACGTGGGCGCCCCCATGCGCGACGTGAGCTACTTCCTCAACATGTCCATGGACCCCGAAGACCGCCTAGCCCACGACCAGGCCCTCATCCAGCGCTACCTAAACGCCCGCATCACCCACGGCGCCCAGCCCATCTCCTTCGATGATGCGTGGCTCGCCCACCGCATCCACGCCGCCTATACCGTCCCCGCCAGCTGCCAAGTGGTCACCTTCCCCGAAGACGCCTCCCCCGGCCGCCAAGCCTTCGCCGCCGCCTTCCTGACCCGCTCCGAAGCCGCCCTAGCCCACCTAAACCCCCGCCCCGCCCTCCGCGCCGCCTTAGGCCTCTGAGGGCGGATAAGCCACAGATCCTCGTCCAGGTGTTTGTTATTTGGCCGAATAACCTTCACCCGGTGATGCTTAGGAGATTGTGACCATTGGACCTATATCGACAGAATTCTATCGATATAGGCATTATACACGCTATAAACTGTCGAAATGAGAGGTCCAAGGGTCTATGCGCCGATGACGGTGGAAGCAATTCGCTTACTGGGTAGTCGGGTGCGGCTCGGCCGTCGGGAGCGTCGGTGGACGATTGCTGAACTGGCTGAGCGAGTTGGGGTGTCACCGGTGACAATTCGCAAAGTGGAGAAGGGTGATCCCACCGTTGCCCTCGGTACCGCGTTTGAAGCTGCTGTGCTAGTGGGAGTTGCCTTGTTCCACGACGAGTCCTCACGCCGGGCCCTGGAAGCCGAAATTGCTGCCACACGACTAGCCGTCTTGCCCTCGGTGATCCGATACGGCCAAGTAGACGACGATTTCTAGAGTGATTGTGAACCCCACTGAGGCTTATGTGTGGGTCTGGCTGCCGGGAGCAGCAGAGCCGGTGGTTGCCGGCAGGCTCACAGACCAGGGACCAGTCGTCACGTTCACCTACGGCAGGAGCTACCTCGAGCGATCCGACGCCATTGCCTTGTATCTGCCTGAGCTCCCGTTGCGGCGAGGAGAGATCACACCGATTTCCGGTGAGATCGCCGGATGCATCGCTGATGCCGGCCCGGATGCCTGGGGGCGGCGAGTCATAGAACACCAGCGCATTCCAGAATCCGCCGACTTGGCAACGCTTGGCTATCTCTTGGCGTCTGGTTCCAATCGTCTCGGCGCACTCGATTTCCAGCAATCGGCCACCGAGTACATCCCCCAAGGCCATGAGCAGGTGCCACTGGGTGAGCTTGCCGAAGTCGCCAACCGGATCGAGAACGGCGTGCCCCTCACTCCTGAGCTTGAGCGCGCCTTGTTCCACGGCAGTTCGATGGGCGGAGCGCGACCCAAAGCGGTGCTTGTCGACGGCACACAACAAATGATTGCCAAGTTCACATCGGCCACCGACTCCTACCCCGTCGTCAAGGCAGAATTCGTGGCGATGGAGCTGGCCCGCCGGGCTGGCCTCAACGTTGCCCGCGTTGGGTTCGACACCGTCCTGGGACGAGACGTTCTGCTGGTCAACCGATTCGACCGCACCGTTGGGGGGGACCGGAAGATGGTGGTCTCGGCACTCACCATCTTGGAACTGCACGATGCCGACGGAATCGCTGGCCGTTACGCCACCTATCCGGATCTTGCCTTTCACATCCGGTCGCGGTTCACCGATCCCGATGCCACCCTTGAGGAGCTGTTTGCTCGCATCGCCTTCAACATCCTGGTGGGGAACACCGATGACCATGCCCGCAATCACGCTGCGTTCTGGGACGGGGCCCAACTCAATCTGACTCCTGCCTATGACATCTGTCCCCAAAACCGTGTCGGTGAAGAGGCGGCTCAGGCGATGGCTTACGGGGACGACGGTGACCGACTCAGCCAAGTTGCTAGATGTGTGGCCCACTCCAGCATCTATCACCTGACGGTTGCCCAGGCCCGGGAAATCGTGGACCGACAGTTCGCTGTCATCACCGAAGAGTGGTCATCGGTTTGCGACCAGGCCGAATTGTCGACTGCCGACCGAGACAGACTGTGGGGCCGTCAGTTCCTCAACCCCTTCGCACTCTATGGCTATTGACAGTTTGGCCATCCAGGCACCTGCTTTCGAGCGTCCCGTACCATGACGGCTATGGCTCTGGCCCAGATTGAGCAGCAGCCGGAACTGCCGTTTCTCATCAACGATGCCGACAACCACTTTGTGGAGCCCCGCGATCTGTATGGGAACTACGTCGACCCCAAGTGGCGGCACAAGGCGGTCACCTTCGAGGCCGACGACCAGGGCCGCTGGATCGGGGTGTTCGGCGGGCGGCCGTCCCGTCTCAACCAGGCGGTGGCCCTGGTGGCTTCCGACGACGAGGCCGCGGCTGAGGTGGCTGCCCGGGCGGTGCCCACCGCCGGCGATGAGAACCAGATGAAAGCCGGCCAGTCCAACATTCACTCTCCGGGGATGACGCTGTCCCGCCTCAACCCCTACCGCAACCTCTCTATGGATGAGCGCATCGAGCTCATCGCCTACTTCCGCGACCAAGAGGAGTCGTGGGGCAACCGGGATCTGCGTTTGGCCCTCATGGACTCGCAGGGCATCGGCGCCGCCCTCATGTTCCCCAACCAGGTGCTGTCACTGGAGTACGAGTTTGCCGACGACGTCGACGGCATCTACGCCAACACCCGGGCCTACAACCGCTGGATCAACGAGGAGATCGGCTGGGGCTACCTCAATCGCCTATTCCTGCCCGCCTACGTGTCGCTGGCCGACCCCGACGAGGCCGCTGCCGAGATCGAGCTAGTGCTGAACCAGGGCACCACCGTCGTCCAGATCATCAGCGGCCACGCCCACGGCGGCCGCCACAATTCCCGGGGCGGCCGCTCCATGGCCGACCCCATCTACGACGGGTTCTGGGCCCGCATCAACGAGGCCGAGGCCCGGGTGGTGGATGCGGTGGGCATCGAGCCCATCGTGTTCGGCTCCGACTTCCCGCACAGCGAGGGCCTGCCTTTCCCCGTTCTCTACGCCACCACCCAGCTCAAGGACATGAGCGACGCCGACATCAAAACCATCATGTGCGACAACCTGGCCCGATTCCTCAACATCGAACCCCGTCTAAAACTGACGGAGGGTGTGGCAGTCCTTCCTCCCCTGTTCGGTCGGATGTGGAGAATTTCGTAACCTACGTGCCTATGGTCGAATCGGAAAGTCTCCGAATGCGCGGCCGAAGGCGGGATCTGTGGTATGTCCCGTGGGAAATCTCACGATCAAGGTAGGCTACGGGAGATAATGGAAGACACAGGAGCTGCTGCTTTGGCAAACCAGGGCGGGCTTCCCGAGTATGACCGCCCTCCTGTGGTCGAAGTTGCTCTCGCGGTTGAGTTCAAGCACTCAATTGAAATCCGCTCACTCGAATTAGGGCCTCTCGCCATTGCGTGGAGCGACCTCCTGCCTCATGCTAAGGAGCGGCCGTTGCAATCGCGGAAGGGGTACATACATGACGACGAACTTCTCGATGCCCTATTTGGGATAGAGGAGACGGCAAGCTATCCGCCTCGCTTGTGGATGCAGAATGATGCGGGCGACCAAGTCGTCCAGATCCAGCACGACCGTCTGGTTGTCAACTGGCTTAAGGGAGAAGGGCAATACCCCCGATATGTGTCGATCCGCGAAAGGCTGCGCGATTCGTGGGAGCGGCTGGTCGGCGTCTGCGGCGAGATTGGGCTCGATGAACCCATCCCGTTTCTGTGCGAGGCCCAGTACATCAATCAGTTAGGGCCAGATCAGGGCTGGAGTTCGCCCGAGGACACGGAGCGCCTGATAGCACTTTGGCGCGGACTAGAAGACGGCAGTTACCTACCGAGAAACCATTTGGGCTCATTCAGCTTCCACTGTCACTTTCCCGAACAGCGGGAAGGCTCACTTTCTATCGACGGATTTTGCTCAGGTGACCCGGAAGCCGAGATGAAGATGACGATAAACCTCACAGCACACGGGCAAGCGCTGTCGGAGAATTTCGAAAGCGCCCTAGAATTCATGGACTACGCCCACATATGGATTGTGGAGGGCTTCACCGCCGTCACTACCGAGACCGCACACGACATCTGGGGGAGGACGCGATAATGGCAATAGCGCTGCCTGTGGATAGATGCTGGCCTGCAATAGGGCCCTCCGCAGAGGAGAAGGGCTGGCCACAAAGTGCTCGCGAGGCAATTTCCGAGACGGTAACGAATCCACAAGCCGTCTGCCGTTTGTCTCCGAACAGCATTCAGCGCTTCATAGGCGAGCTCCGCGTGGAGCCATGGTTTCGCGAAATCTGGAGCAGCTTGCGCGAGCTCCGGCTTCTAGAGGCGGATTGGAACGGCTACGGCGAACAGCCCATAAGTCATGACTCGATATCGGACACTATAAGGATTCTCCACCGAGTTGCTAAGGGCGGGCCAGCACCCGTTGTTGCACCTATGTACGACGGTGGCATTCAGATCGAGTGGTACGGCGACGACACAGAAATCGAGGTGGAGGTCCCGCCAGAAGGCCCTATGGCCATCTACATCGTCCGGCCAGACGGCACAGAAGATCAGCGATCCGCCCACCTGGGAGACGAGCAGGTATGGGGAGAGCTGGGTGCGGCCATTGCTCAGATGAGGTCCGACAGAGCCGAATGACCGAGGAGCCAGTGGCTTCAGGTGAGATTCTGTGGCGTAGAATTCACCGTAGCCATTTCCAGCAGGGCCGCGTCATATCAGCGGCATTCAAAGACCCCAAAATGTCGGTCGACGTGGCCAGTGTCCGACTGGATATGTCGACCACGATGACCGACACATCCGTAGGCGTATCCGCCCTTGCCTGCTCGGATGCAGTGGCCGAAGGACAGTCTGTCGTCTGGGATCCGATTACTGGCAACGAAGCCCACGCGCTCGTCGTCGGTGAAAAGCCTCCGTCCGTTGCCCGGGCACTGCGCGATGCCTCAATTTTCACGCACCGCGACGAGATCGAAGCAGATTGAAGGGGCACCGCTAGAGGGTTTGGTATGCATTGGGTAGTCCCCCAAGCTGTGGCGCCTCCGACCCTTGACTTGCTCTCCATCTGACCGCACTTACAGCAAAGAGCATTCTGGTCTGCGGTGGAGAGGAATGCCGGCAATGAGAAATAGAGGGGGGCCTTACCTTGACTGAGAGATCGACTGATTGGGCTGATAGCTGGACAGGGGATCACTCCGCTCGATCGGGGTAATTGTTGTTGGCAGGGGTTGCAGATAGTCTTTGGGGGTCGCCTTGGCGGATGCCGGGAGCGGCTACATATCAATCGAGGTCTGCGGATGCGGGCACTGGAGAAGAGAATGATGAGCAACCACGTTGTTCCTGTCGTAGTCAAGAGCGCTCGGCGGATGCCCGATCCGAATTTCGGGGGCGCTGAGACCCACTACTTGCTTGTGCCGGCGAGCGAATTTCCGGCCGACATCCCTCTGGATGCGAATCCTCGGGAGCCCAATGTCAACCGACCCGTGTATCGTGACGTGTCGAGATCGCTGTGCCAGCTAGATGACAGTCGCGAAGGCACCTTCCACCTGAAACACCGGGGGATAGCCATAGTCGCATCCGCCGTCTCGAAGTCTAGGGAGTCCCGCGAGGACGGCATGGAACTGTACGAGCTTCACTTCCCACCGGACTCCGGCTATGGAATCGTCGACGGCGGGCACTCATATGAGATCGTCCGCAAAGCGGTGCAAGAGGGCATGGCACCAAGCAACGAGTACATCCGGCTGGAGGTCATGACTGGCCTTCCCGCAGCGGAACTCATCACTGATATCGCCGGCGGCCGCAACACGAGCATGCAGGTCCAGGCGAAATCGCTTCTCGACTTGAAGAAGGAATTCCAATTCCTCAAAGACGCCTTGGCGCCCGACGGTTGGGCAGACCGCATCGCGTGGCACGAGGGCGAAGACGGGGAAATCGACGTGGTGGACATCATCGCCATCATGTCGTGCTTCGATATCGCCCAATACCCCGACCGCAATCGCCACCCCGTGGATGCTTACCGGCGCAAGGCGTCGATGATCGAGCGGTTCCAGAACGACGCTGATCGCTACCGGCGACTCACGCCGATCCTCAGAGACATCCTGCACCTGCACGATCTGATTGCCAGCGACTCTGAGCACCGGTGGCAGCAGATTGGCGGAGCATCGGGGACGGGGGGGAAATACGGCAGTCTGGAAATGGTTGAGTCGACAAAGCCGGAGAGGCCCAAATTCGAGTTCCCGTTCTTGGAGGGAGTGAAATCCGACAAGAGGCTCAGGCGTCCCGCCCTGTACCCCGTGTTGGCTAGCTTCCGGCTCTTGCTTGTCCAATCTCAAAATGGGGCCTCATACGGGCAATACCGGGGAGTCGAATGGCGCGACGGCTTCGAAAGCGTGAAAGAACTCTGGGTCGCTGCGGGAGGCCAACTGCTACGAGTGTTTTACGAGCACTTCAACACGACGGGCCGAGACCTTCACGCTGCTGGACGCTCGCCAGCCCTTTGGGGGTCGATCTACAAGGAACTGACGGTCATCGACATGGAGCAAAGAAGCACGAGCTGATTCCCTGTTGAGCCCTTTGCTGACTCGCACAATTCGAGGGCCGGGAGCTAGGCCCTAGGCCACCTTCATCAGGCGGGACATGTTGCCGCCCATCACCTTGCGGATTTGGTCGTCGGGTAGCCCTTCGAGCTGATCCACGAACGAGATCGGGTCGGCCATGCCCTCCACATGGGGGTAGTCCGAGCCGAACACCACGTTGTCCACTCCCACCACGTCGATCAGCCCCACCGGGTCGTCCTCGTGGAAGGGGTGGATCCAGATATTGCGCCTGATGGCGTCCACGGGATGCTCTTCCCACGTGTGGGGGAACCGCTGGTAGCACGTCTCCAAGTGGGATAGCAGCGGGCGCACCCATGAGCTGCCGTTCTCGATTATGGCCACCTTCAGCTGGGGATGCCGGGTGAGCGCGCCGTGGGCCACCCACGAGGTCACCGCGTCTTCGATGGCGCGGTTGTGCATCACCGACATCTGGAACAGCGACTGGTTGAACGCCATCATCTCCCCGCTGGCGCCCTCCCACTCGTTGGTGAACCGGGTGTAGCCGCTGTCGGAGGCGTGCATGGTTACCAGCACGTCAAGTTCCACCACCCGCTCCCAGAACGGGTCGAATTCAGGAAGGGCAAACGAGCGCGGCCCTCGGAGGCCGGGAGGCGGTGCGGGACGAATGAGAACCGCTCGGGCTCCCCGCTCCACACACCACTCCAGTTCCTCGATGGCCTTGTCCACAATGGGCAGGGTCACGATGGGCACCGGGAAGATGCGGCCCTCGTAGTTGAACGTCCAGTGCTCCAGCATCCACTGGTTGAGGGCATGGATGACGATGTGGCACTCGTCGGGGGCGTCCCGGAAGCGCTCCTCCACCAGCGACGCCAGTGTGGGGTACATCATGGCGTAGTCCAGGCCCAGCTCATCCATCAGCTCCAGCCGTGGCTCGGGAGAGAAAAACGCCGGCAGGGCGTCGATCGGCTTCATGATCTCTCGGCGCGACTTCCCCTCCGGATTGCCGTGCTTGAAGTACTCCTCTTGGGCGCCGGGCGAGCCCACCCGCTGGAACGTGGGGTTGGGGATGTACTCGCTGATCTTGCCCCTCACCATGATCTTGGTGCGGCCGTTGTGGTCGATGTAGTCGATGAGTCCCCGGTGGCTGTCGGGCAGGTGCTTGGTGAGCGCCTCGGTGGTCTCGTACATGTGGTTGTCGGCGTCGAAAACTGGAAAATCGAGCTGGCGAGAAGGCATACCAGCAATCATATTGCTGGTATGCGCTTTTGGCGATGGCAGGACCGCTCACGCCTGACTTCTACCGTTACGAGTGGCATCCGCTTAGCGGCGTTCGTCTCGACGGCGAGCTCGTGGTGGCTGAGTGGGCCGACGGTGCTGGCCGATCCCGAAACGTTTCGACCGTCGGGCTGGCCGCCCGAGCCGTAACCATCCTCGAAGCCATGAACTACCAAGTCCTCGGCCCCGAAGCCGTTCGCGACAAGCTCCACCTCACGAAACACTGACCCGCCAGCCCGGATGCACGCGGAACCAGTCGCCTAGATTGAACACGTGACCGCAGAAATATCTATACGCGGTGGCACCGTCATAGACGGCACAGGCAATCCAGGCCGCCGCGCCGACATTGGCATCACCAACGGCCGCATCACCCAAATCGAGGAAACCGTCAAAGCCCCCACCGAGATCGACGCCACCGGCCGCTTCGTGTGCCCCGGCTTCATCGACTGCCACACCCACTACGACCCCCAGGTGCTCTGGGACCCCTGGCTGTCGTCATCCTGCTGGCACGGCGTCACTTCGGTGGTGGCCGGCAGCTGCGGCTACAGCATTGCCCCCACCAAAGCCGCCGACCGGGCCTCGCTCATCCGCACCCTCGACAAGGTGGAGGACATGCGGGTGGCCACCCTGGAGGCCGGCGTCAAATGGGACTTCGAGACCTACGGCGAATACCTGGATGTGATCCAGCAACGGGGCCTGGCGGTGAACTTCGGCGGCTACGTGGGTCACACCGCGGTGCGGCTCTACGTCATGGGCCAAGACGCCTACGAGCGGGAGGCCACCCCCGAGGAAATCAACCAAATGAAGGCGGCGGTGGCCGAGGCCATCACCGGCGGTGCACTGGGGTTCTCCACCGACCGGGCTGGGTTCCACCTGGGCGACGGCGGCCGCCCGGTGCCGTCCATCGCCGCTTCCCAGTCCGAGACCGAGGCCCTTATCGGAGTCACCGCCGAGGTCGGCCGGGGCGTGGTGCATGTGGCGCCGGGGGAGAACTACCTCTGGGTGTACGACTTCCAGCCCAACCTGGGCCGCCGGCTCAACTGGTCATCCATCCTCACCTACCCGGCCGCGGCCTCCTCTCGGGCCGACTACCGCACCAAGCTGGCCGACCACCTGGCCGGACGGGCTGCCGGGGCCGATGTGTGGGTGCAGGTCACCTGTCGACCCATCACCCAGCACGTCACCATGATCGAACCCACCTCCTTCTACACCATGGGCTCGTTCAAGGAACTGGTGGCTCTGGCCCACGAAGACCGCCCCACCCTGTACGCCGACCCTGATTGGCGGGCCCGGGTCCAGGCCGACCTCGACGCCAACGGCCTTTTGGCCTCCCGCTGGAACACCCTGGCCATCGTGGAGTCGCCCAACCAGCCTGAGCTGGTGGGCAACACCGTGGGGGGAGTGGCTGCCGAGCGGGGCTGTTCACCATGGGACGCCATGTGCGACGTCGCATTAGCCGACGGGCTGCTGACCCGCTTCGAGATCACCTTCGCCAACGACGAGGTCGACGGCGTGACCTCCCTGATGCAGGCCGAAGGGGCGGTCATGGGTCTGTCCGACGCCGGCGCCCATGTCGGCCAGATCTGCGATGCGGTCATGCCCACCGACTTCCTGTCCCGCTGGGTGCGCGACCGTCAGGTCATGAGCCCAGAGGCCGGCATCCACAAGCTCACCGGCGAGCTGGCCGAGATGCTCGGGCTGGCCCCCGACCGGGGCTACCTGCGCCCCGGCGCGGTGGCCGACATCACCGTGGTCGATTGGGACGGCCTCGACGTCGGTCCCATCCGCCGGGTCCATGACATGCCCGCCAACGGCGAGCGCCTCATCGCCGACGCCCCCTCTGGCGTCGATCACATCCTGGTGGCCGGCACCCCCACCCGCCTTGACGGCAAGTCGCTGCTCGACCAGCTGGAATCCCTCCCCGCCACCACCCTCCGTTCCACCTGAGGGGGCTAGCCCCGAGCACCGTCTAGCCCGGCGGCACCACCGGTTCGATGCCGAGGTCGGTGTAGGTGAGGGCGGGGAAGTATGGCAAGCCCAGTGCCTCGAAGCGGCGACGGGCGGTGTCGCCCCGGTCGATCACTGTGGCCACGGCCACCACCTCAGCCCCGGTGTCGCGAATCACCTCGTAGGCCCTTTCCGTGGAGCCCCCGGTCGTGGTTGCGTCCTCGAGCAGCAGCACCCGGTGGCCCGGACCGAGGGAGGTGCCTTCGATC
Source organism: bacterium (assembly GCA_026708015.1). Taxonomy (NCBI): domain Bacteria; species bacterium. The sequence continues at coordinate 57,218 of JAPOVT010000002.1, read as the reverse complement.
TGCTGTTTCGTCCCCCGCTTCTTCGGCTCCTTTCGAACCGAAAACCACTGACCGTCGGTCTCGGCGGCGATGCCCACCGCCAGCGAGTCGGCTCCCATAGTCATCCCTCCGGCCGCATCGAATTCGATGCCGGCCTGCTGTACCTGCTGAACAATCGCCCGGCAGGCCACCTGAAGGTCGGCCCATCGACAGAGGGCCACCTTGACGTCGACGAAATCGCTGGACATGGCCCCGCTGGCCAGCTCTATCGGCTGATCCAGTCTTCGCAACCCTTGCCGTTTGACGATGTCGATGAGCGCCGCGTCAGCCATGTCCTCAGCCTAGTAGTCGCCGGTGACCAGGCTCGTTAGCTTTATATTAATGGAAATTAAATAGAAATAAACAGATTTCCACAAGCGATCCCCAGCGCAGACCCGCTACGGTCAGCTCAAACTTCCCCTCTAATGCTGATGAATGAGGGGAGGAGCCTGTGTCTGCTCCGCCTGTTTCCTGCGCCTGGGCTCCGTGGTGGACCCCAGAGCAACTCCGCGACTTCCTCAACCACGTGGAGAGCGTCGTGCAAGCCCGATTCGGCGAGCACACCGTCGACGAGGCCGAGGGCACCGTGACTGTCGAGAAGATGGATTGCGTGCTGGGCCTGTCCAACCTGGCCCAAACCTGCCGGGCGGCCGACGCCGAGGATTGGCGGCTCATCATCTACAGCCACGTTGCCCGCCTCGACGATTTCGCGCCCGACCTCCTGGCCGAGCGCCTGGGCGACTACGAGCAACTCCAGCCCGATCTGCGAGTCAGAGTGGTTGGCGCCCATCACCTGAGCCAGATCGACGCAGTAAGCGATCCTCTGCCACTGGGACTGTCAGCCTGTCTGTCGGTGGACTTGGACGGCGCCGCCTGCCCGGTAGACCGCAGCTACTTCAGCGAATGGGGCGTGGAGCAGGGCGAGGTAATGGCAGCAGCGCTGGCCAATACCCTGATGGACGAGCCGCTGAACCCCTTGGAGGGGGACGATGCTCCCGAGCAATTCCAGATTCTCACCGGCGACACCCTGTTCGTTACTGGACACCTTCTCGACTTTGGCCGCACCGTTCCCGACATCGGCGATATGGGCGCGGTGGTGACTGTGCCCGCGGCCCACACCGTCATGGTCTGTCCCGTGGAGCTCGACGAGCAGTTCGTGGACGACTCCGCAACCATGTTGGCGGCCAGCTACATCCGGTATCTGGCCGGCCCCAACTCGGTCAGTCCCAACGCCCTGTGGTGGCGCCCCGGCCACCCGTTGGAAGGCTTCGCCCGCCTAGACGACCAGAGCTTCCAACTCGTCGCCCCCGAACCCCTCCGCTCCCGTTTGTGGGAAGGGCTCCGGAGGTAACGCTTAGGGCTGCTGATGGCCGCTCTGCCAATATGTCCCTGTCAGCAAAGCACGGGGGAGCAAAGCATGACCATCACAGACGCCAGGGCATTGTCGCTCGACGAGATCGACATTCACTCCACCGATCTGTACCGCGACCACGGCTATCCGTGGGCGGCATGGGATCTACTGAGGGCCGAAGCCCCGGTGTACTGGTACGAGCGCCCCGACATCGAGCCATTCTGGGCCATCACCCGCCACGAGGACATCCACTGGGTGTCGTCCAACGACAAGCTGTTCATCAACGGCGGTCCCCGCCTTCGCCTGGCCTCCATCGAAGACGACAAGGGCATGTGGGAGCGCCGGGAACGGCGGCTCACCGAACTGGGCTGGGACCTCGACGAGCCCATGGACATGGTGTTTTTGGACCGACCCCGCCACACCCGGTTCCGCCTGCTCACCGCTCGACGCTTCACCCCCCGGGCCATGCGTGAACACGAGGAGCACCTGGCCCAGTACGCCGCCCGGTTCACCGGCGAGTTTGTGGAGGTGCTGGAGCGCAACGGTGAGGCCGACCTGGTGCTCGACTACGCCGTCAAGCTGCCCCTGGCCACCATCTGCGATCTTATGGGATTGGACGTCGAGGACTGGTCGAAGGTCCACAAGTTCACCGAGATGGGGTTCAACGACGAGGAGCACATGCGGTGGGCCGAGCCGGGCGAGACCTTCGACGAGCTGAGGTTTCGGATGGGCAAGCAATTCAGTGCCTATATCGGGTCGATTATCGAAGACTGCCAGGCCGAGCCCCGCGACGACCTCACCGGTGCAGTGGTCCAGGGTGAGGTCGACGGCTGCCCGCTCAACATCCAGCAGCTCACCGGCTACATCACCCTGCTACTGGGCGCGGGCAACGAGACCACCCGCAACGCCACCACCTCGGGTGTGACCGCCCTGCTCCAGAACCCCGACCAGATCGACCGCCTCCTGGCCGATGAGTCGCTGATCGAACCGGCGGTGGAGGAGATCCTGCGGTGGACATCCCCGGTCATCCAGTTCGCCCGCACCGCCACCGCTGACGTGGAGCGCCACGGCCAAATCATCAGAGAGGGCGACACCGTGGGCGTGTTCTACCCGTCGGCCAACCGGGACGATGCGGTGTTCGACGATCCCTACCGATTCGACGTGGGCCGCAACCCCAACCACCACATGGCCTTCGGCCACGGTGTCCACTTCTGTTTGGGCGCCAATCTGGCCCGCTGGGAGCTTCGAGCCATGCTCAAAGCCATCCTGCCCATTCTGCCCCGCCTAGAACTGGTCGACGAGCCCGAGCGCCACGGCCATCTGCACCTGGGGGCCGTCAAACACCAACGCGTCCGCCTGGTGGCATAACAGCAAGGAGTGTCAGAGATGGGACGGTTAGAAGGCAGGGTGGCGTGGGTCACCGGAGCGGCTTCGGGCATCGGCCTGGCCTCCGCAGAACGGTTCGCCGAGGAGGGAGCCGTGGTGATCGGCTCTGACATCGCCGAAAGCGACGGTTGGAAGGCAGTGGAAGAAACGGCCCCCGCGTCCAGCTTCCATCTGGTGGACGTGCGCGACGCCGACGCCCAAGAGGAGCTGGTCGCCCAGATCATGAAAGACCACGGACGGCTCGACGTGCTGGTCACCGCGGCCGGGGTGGCTGGCGGCGGCCAGGTTCACACCCTCGATGTCGAGGAGTGGGACCGGGTGCAGGACATCAACCTCAAGGGCACCATGCTGTCGTGCCGGGCCGCCCTCAAGCCCATGGTGGAGGCCCGCTCGGGGAGCATCATCACCATTGCCAGCGTCGAGGGCCTCGAAGGCTGCGAGGGGGGCAGCACCTATAACGCATCCAAGGGCGGGGTGATCCTGCTCACCAAGAACATCGCCAACGACTACGGCCCGGCCAATATCAGGGCCAACGCCATCTGCCCCGGCTTCATCGACACCCCCATGTTCCAGTCGGTCATTCCCCATCTCGGGCCCATCGCCGACAGCATTCGCGACCAGCACAAACTCAAGCGCTGGGGCCTCCCCTCGGAGATCGCCGGAGCAGCCTTCTTCTTGGCCTCCGACGACTCCTCATTCGTGACCGGCGTCGCCCTGCCCGTCGATGGCGGCTACACCGCCGGCCACTCCCACGGCCTGACTAGCATCTGACCAGCCAGCATCTAGTCCCACCCCCTCAGGCGGGGCGGAACTTGATGAGGGTGATCTCGTCGGTGGCGTCCTCGAACACCGCTTCCACTTCCAGGCCGCAGGCGATGTCGTCGTTGTCAATCCCGACGAGGTTGGAGTAGACCATCGGTCCCTCCTCCAATTCCACCAGCACCACGTTGTAGGGGAGTTCCGGCTCGAACGACGGGATGTAGGGCTGCCTCATGATCGTGAAGCCCCACACCGTGCCCCGACCCGACGCTTCAGTCCACCCCCGGTCGAACGACAGGCAAAGCGGGCAGGAGGCATAGGGCGGGAACCACACGTGCCCGCAGGCCCGGCACTCAGGCAGCACGAAGCGGTGCTGGCGGGCTGCTGTCCAGAACTCCCGATCCTCATGGGTCACCGTTGGCAGCGGCTTGGCGTAGCCGCCCCCTTTGCTCACAGCAGTCCGTCCCGACACAACAGCGACGCCCCCGGCAAAGCCGACAGGCACCAGTACAGCGACCAGTCGCAGTCGGGGATCTGGCGCTCGCCCGCCTGGCCCCGCAGTTGGCGCACCGCCTCGGCGTGCTGGTTCCACCCCTGAAGGTACGACTCGCTCAGCATCCCCCCGCTGGTGTTCACCGGCAGCTCCCCGCCCAATGCGATGCGGCCGTTCTGCACCCATTCCAATCCTTGGCCCCGGGGGGCGAAGCCGAATCCCTCCAGCCCCCACAGCACCGACACGCTGAAGTTGTCGTACACCTGGAGGCAGTCGATGTCGTCTGTAGTCACACCCAGCGGGTCGAACAGGTCGGCCTTCATCGACCGGCAGGCCTCGTCCCAGAACCCCAGGTCCACGTACCACTCCCGGAAATTGGCCCGGCCCGCAGTGCTGGCGATGAGCACCGGCGGATGGGGCAGATCCCTGGCCCGCTCGGTAGTGGTCACCACGTAGGCCACCGCCCCGTCGTTGATCAGGCAGTAGTCGAACAGCCGCAGCGGCTGGGCGATGTAGCGGGCGGCCAGGTATTCGTCGACGGTCATCTCGGCCTGCATGATGGCCCCCGGAGTCAACCGGGCATGGGAGCGGATGGCCACCGGGATGGCGCCGAGTTGCTCCTCGGTGCCCCCGTATTCTGCCTGGTAGCGGGTGAAGGCCAGCGAATACTGCGCTCCCGGCGAGGCCATGCCGTAGATGGTGTCGTACAGCAGCCCTTGGCCCTGGGCCCCGAACTTGACGCCCTGGGAGCGGAACACCACCGAGTTGAACAGCACCACGTAGTCGGCCAATCCATGGTGTACCGCAGTGGCGGCGTGCATCAGCGCCATGGCGCACATGCGCCCGGCCCCCGGGTAGTCCACCACGAAGCGAACGTCGGTGAGCCCGGTGCGGTAGGCCACCGGCTCGTAGTGGGGCAGACCTCCGGTGATGAGCCCGTCGATCTGCGATTTCTCCATCCCGGCATCGGCAATGGCCGCAGCGATGGCCTCGGTGGCCAGCGCCTCGCCGGTGCGCTCAGGATCGGTCGAGCGATACAACTGGGCGAAGTCGCTGCTGCCAATCCCGACGATGGCCGTCTTGCCGGCAAACTCCCGATCGCTCATCGGCTAGGCACACTAATGGTCAGCTACTCGAAGCCTCTGCTTGTGACGCTGGAGGTGTTGAACCTCTATCGTCTGGGCAGAACGAAAGGCGAGACCGATGAAGATGAACCCTAACAAGACGTGGCGCTTGGTGGAAGAGCGGCTGGAGGCCGAGACAGATCCCCGGAGGCGCCATGTACTGGGGTTGGTGCTGGCCCACATGAAGTGCGAGGCCCAGGCCGACATCGAGGGGGTGGTGGCCACCCTCAGCGACAAGCCCCAGTACATCATCTGGTCGAACCCCGACGATCCCATCGCCAGCCCCGGCGGTGACCGCGACGCAATTCGAGGCTTCTACGACCGCAGCATCGTGCAGACCGGCGCCCACCGGTTGGAGTTCGACTGCGACCGGGTCATCGTCGACGACGACGCCGTGTTCACCGAGGGGATGATGCGCATGGCCTACCCCGGCCGCACGCTCGAGGCCATGGGCATTGAGGTACCCGACGTGGACTCCTACTACGTCGCCCAGTCCCGTATGGGCATCGTGTGGCCCGTCGACCTCGACGACCCCGAGGCCCGGCTCACCGGCGAAGAGGTCTACTCGGCCAACGATGCCTTCGAAGGCGTCGCCGACCGCCCCATCAGCCTCGAAGAAATCGTCCCCCTCGAACTCGTCTCCGTCTGACCGCTACGTGGCCGACCAGGTCTCGCGGCGGAGGTAGGCGTAGACGCCTTCAAAGTCGGAGCGGGCTTTGTCGGGCAATTCGACGACATCGCCGAGGCGGCTGGCGCCCCACACGATGCGGGCGGTGTGCTCGGCCACTAGGGCGGCGTGCAGGGCGTGGTCGGGCGACTCGCCGATGCACAGCATTCCGTGGTTGGCCATCAGCACCGCTGAGCGGTCAGCCAGGTGGCGCACCACCTCTTCGCCCAGCTCATCGGAACCGGTGGTCCGATAGTCGCTCACCGCAACGTTCCCGCCCAGATACACGATGACCTCCTCGATCACCGCGGGAATGCTCTTGTGGGCCACCGCGAACATCGAGGCGTGAATCGGGTGGCAGTGCACCACCCCGCCCACCTCGGGGAAGGCTCGATAACAGGCCAGGTGCATTTCCTTCTCGGTGGACGGCCGAGACGTGCCCTCTTGCAGGTTCCCGTCCAGGTCCACCGCCGCCAGGTTGTCGATGCTCACTTGGTCGTAGGGCAGCGACGACGGCGTCAACCAGATCATCCCGTCCTCGGCGCGCCCCGACACGTTTCCCGCGGTGCCCACCACCAGCCCCGCGGCGTCCATCGCCTGAGCGGCCGCCATCACTTGAGCTCGAATGTCGACGCGGTCGGTCATCGCCATACCTCCGGGTTGGCCAGGCGGTGGGGGCGCTCGCCGGCCAAGAGCCGGCAAATGTCCTCCACCACCATGTCGGTCTGATTCACCTCGGTGTCGTAGGTGGCACCGCCAATGTGCGGTGTCAGCACCACGTTGTCGAGCTTGGTTAGCGGATGGCCATCCGGGAGGATCTCTCCCCGCACATGGTCGAGGCCCGCGCCCCCCAGATGCCCCGATGCCAAGGCATCCACCAGGGCTTCAGTGTCGTGCAGCGCGGCCCGAGCGGTGTTCACATAGATGGACCCCCGCCGCATGGCCGCAAACTGGTCGGCGCCGATCATTCCAGCCGTTTCCGGAAGCACAGGGGCGTGCATCGACACCACGTCGGCGCTGGCTAGCAGTTCGTCCAGCTCGCAGTCGGCGTCGGGCTGATAGGGGTCGTGGGCGATCACCTTCATCCCCAGGCCCTCGAACCGCCATTTGGCTGCTCGCCCCACTGCCCCCAGCCCCACCAGACCCACGGTGCGCCCGGCCATCTGCCACGCCCGATACCGCTGATAAGGGATGGTGTCAGTGAACACGGTGCCCGCCCGCATGTCCCGGTCGCCCAGGATCACGCGGCGGTTGACGGCAAACATCAGCGCTACCGCCATCTCAGCCACTGCGTCGGCGTTGCGCCCCGGAGCGTGCAGCACCGGAATGCCCGCCGCAGTGGCCCCGGCCACATCCACGTTGGTGGGATCGCCCCGGGTGGAGGCCACCGCCCGCAGCGGGTGCTCGAACACCGGCCCTTTGCACTCGTCGGCCTCGCACACCAACAGGTCGGCCGACATCTCCGCCAGGCGGGCGGCCAGGTCATCGGCCCCCAAGAGCCGAATCGGCTGGTGCTCGATCCACGGATCGAACTCCACGTCGGCCACATCCCGCAGCCGGTCCAAGCCTGGCCCCCGCAGCGGAGCGGTCACCAGCGCCCTCGGTTTGCTCACGCCACAAGCGTAGGGTTGATGGCTGTGGATGAGGCAGTTCAGGTGACGGTGGGCATCGACATCGGCACCACCTCGGTGAAGGCGGTGGCCGTCGACGGCGACGGCGACGTGCAGACTCGCGCCCGCATACCCCACGCCGTCAACGCCCCCACCCCAGCGGTGCTCGAACACGATGCCGCCGCGGTTTGGGGCACCAGCGTGGTCGAGGCCTGCGACGCCGTTTCGGCTGGTCACCGAGTGGCGGGCATCGGCTTGGCCGCCATGGTCCCGTCGCTGGCCGCGGTCGATTCCGATGGGACGCCCGTCTCGCCGGGCATCTTGTACGGCGATCACCGGGGCCACCATCCCGACGGCGAGTTCGTCGGGTTTCTCCGCTCGCTGGAACAGGCTGTGCCCCACGCCCACGCCTATTGGCCCGCCCAGGCGGCGGCCAGCCAGGCGCTGTGCGGCGCCGCCGTCATCGACGCCATCACCGCCATGACCTGCCTGCCGGTGTTCGGCACCGACGGCTGGGACGGCCAATGGTGCGACCCCGCCAAGCTCCCCCAATTGGCCATGGACTCCACCCCTGTCGGCTATCGGGGCGATGCGCCGGTAGCCGCCGGCACGGTCGACGCACTGGCCGAGCAACTCGTGGCCGGGGCCGACTCGCCCGGCGACGTACTGGTGATCTGCGGCACCACCCTCATCACCTGGGCGGTGGCCGAGGGGTGGCCCGAGGCCGAGGGACTGTGGACAATTCCCCATCTCCAGACTGGCCTGGCCGCCATCGGCGGGCCGAGCAATGCCGGTGGCCTGTTCCTCGAGCGGGTGCGAGCTCTCACCGGCGATCCCGCCGACGAGCCTTCCCACCCCGACCGCATGCCGCTGTGGGTGCCCTACATCCGGGGCGAGCGCACCCCTCGCCACGATCCCGACCTGCGGGCCGCACTGGTGGGTCTGGATGTGGGCCACGGTCCCGCCGACGTCCTGGCCGCCGCTTACGAGGCCGCCGGTTTCGTCGTTCGCCACCATCTCGACCTTGCCGGCACCAGCCCCGAGCGCATCGTGGCCGTGGGCGGGGGAACCCATGTGGAGCGCTGGATGCAGGCCCTGGCCGACGCCACCAGCCTGCCGGTGGACGTCACTGCCGTGCCCGAGGGCGCGGCCAAAGGAGCGGCCTGGATGGCCCGCATCAGCGCCGGTCTGGAATCCAACGACCTGGCCCAAGCCCGCCGCTGGGCCCGCACCGGTCACCGGGTCGAGCCCCGGTCCGACTGGGCCGAGGCCTGCGATCGCCGCTATCCGCAATGGCGGGCCGCTTGCGACGCCCGGAGCGGTGCTGCACAGTAGGGCGCGCACGAAAAGGAGACCCATGAAGTTCGCAGTGACGTTTCCGATGGTGGCCCATCCGTGGGACCAAAGGCTGACAACCAAGCAGGGCGTGGTGGATTTCGCCCGCACCGCCGAGGAGTCCGGCTTCGACGGACTGGGTTTCACCGACCACCCCGCCCCCACCGACCGCTGGCTCAATGCCGGTGGCCACGATGCCGTGGACCCGTTTGCCGCCCTGGCCTTCTGCGCCGCCGTGACCGACCGCATCAAGCTGATCCCCAACATCGTCGTGGTGCCCTACCGAAACCCGTTCATCATGGCCAAGGCCATCGCCACCATCGACGCCTTCTCCGGCGGGCGGTTCATCTTCGCCACCGGCTCCGGCTATCTCAAGGGCGAGTTCAAGGCCCTCGGCGTCGACTTCAACAACCGCAACCAGATCTTCGACGAGGCCATTGAGGCCATGATCGGTATCTGGACCACCGACGATTTCGCCTACGAGGGCAGCAATTTCACCGCTTTGGGCCAGACCGCCAACCCCAAGCCGGTGCAGAAGCCCCATCCCCCCATCTGGATCGGGGGCAACTCCAAGCGTGCCCGCCGGCGGGTGGCCACCGTCGCCAACGGCTGGACCCCGTTTCCCGCCCCTCGTGCGCTGGCCACCACGGCCAGGACCCCGCCGCTGGAGACCCTGGATGACTTGGCGGCCCTGCTCGACGAGCTGTGGACCTATGTCGACGAGGCGGGGCGCGATCCGGCCGACATCGACGTCAGCTATCTGAACCACGTCGGCGGCCGACCGGCCGGCCCCGACTTCGATGCCGACGCTCACATCGCCGCCCTGGCCGACCTGGAAGCGTTGGGAGTGACGTGGATCACGGTGAACCTTCCTGGTGATGACATCGAGGCCACCCTCGACACCATGCGCCGCTACGGCGAATCGGTCATCGCCCCTTCCCAGAGCCCATAGATGCCCAACACCGCCGAGCCCGGCCCCGGTACCCAGCCGGTCGAGTTCCCGCCATTCGAACCGACCGTTCCCCAGATGATCCGGGCCGCGGTCGAGGCCCATGGCCCCCGGGAACTCGGAGTGCTCGACGACCGGAGGATGACCTTCGCCGACGCCGAGGCCGCCTCAGCGGCCATCGCCAAGGGGCTCCTGGCCATTGGTGTGGGCAAGGGCACTCGGGTGGGGCTCCTAGCCCCCAACAGTCCCGACTGGATCGCCGCCTGGCTGGCCATCGGGCGCATCGGGGCCATCGGCGTGCTGGCCAACACCTACTACAAGTCTCGGGAGCTCGACTGGGTACTGCGCCACGCCGATGTGCAGGTGCTGTTGACTGTGTCCCGATTCCTGGGCCACGACTATCTGGCCCGACTCGAAGAAGTCGTCTCCCCCGGCCAAGACCCGGTCATCACCTCCCCGTCGCACCCTCTTCTGCGCTCGGTGTGGGTCTGGGGCCGGTGCGACGCTCCGTGGGCTGCGCCGATGGACGATCTGCTGGCCGCCGGAGAAGCCGTCAGCGACGAAGTGCTGGCCGCCGCCGAATTCCAGGTGGGTCCGACCGACGAATTCACCGTGGTGTACACGTCGGGCAGCACCTCGTCGCCCAAAGGGGCCGTCCACACCCAGGGAGCGGTGGTTTGCCACGCCCACAATCTGTGGCAGTTTCGGGACTTGGAACCCGGCGACCGCATCTACACCGCCATGCCCCTGTTCTGGGTGGGAGGCATGGTGATGTCACTGGTGGGTTCGATCTACGCCGGAACCTGCCTGGTCTTTGACGAGAGATTCGAGCCCGGCGCCACCCTGGCCCTCATCGAGAGGGAAAGGGTGACTTTGGTCTTCGGCTGGCCCCACATGGCCCAATTGCTCGTCAACCATCCCGACTTCACCCAACGCGACCTCTCCTCGGTGCGGGGCGGCAGTCTCTATTCCCTCCTTCCCCCCGAAATGCAGATCAACGATCCCGAACTGCGGGTCAACTCCTTGGGCATGACTGAGACCCTGGGCCCCCACACCCTGGGCGTGATGGGCTCCCGGCTGCCCGAGGAGAAGCGGGGCTCGTTCGGCTGGGCGGTGCCCGGCATGGAGCACCGGATTGTGAATCCCGAGACAGGTGAAGACTGCCCGACGGGGGAGAAGGGCGAGGTGTGGGTGCGGGGCTACGCCCTCATGTCCCGGCTGTACAAAGTGGACCGAGCCGACACCTTTACCCCCGATGGCTGGTACCGCACCGGCGACAGCGGCTACTTCGACGCCGACGGCTACTTCTATTTCACCGGCCGGATGGGCGACCTCATCAAGTCGTCGGGCATGAACATCGCCCCCCGAGAGATCGAGCTGGTGCTGGAAGAGCCCGACGAGGTCACCCACGCCTTCGTGTGCGGCGTGCCCCACCCCGACCGCCTCGAAGACGTGGCCGCCGCGGTGGTGCTGCGGCCGGGACAGACCCTTACCGCCGAAGAGCTCAGGAAATATGTCGCAGAGCGGGTCGCCTCCTACAAGGTCCCTCGCCACATCGCGGTCTACAACACCCCCGACCACTTGCCCTGGCTCGATTCGGGCAAGATCAACCTGACGGGCGTGAGAGCGCTGCTGGCCGAGCGCTTCGCAGACGACCCATGATCCACGAGATGCTCACGGTCGTGCCCCGGCGAGACGACCTCATCGTGGCCGGCGACCGCCGCCTGTCCTCCGACGAGGTGTTCGCCTGGGCTGCTCAAACCGCGTCCGCACTCGAATCGGGCCAGCCCGCCGCCTTCCAACTCCCCACCAGCCCCGAGGCCGTGGTGGCCTATCGGGCGTGCTGGCAGGCCGGTGCGGTGGCCGTTCCTCTGCTGTATGCCGACGAGGGCCGCCAGCGATCCCACGCCTTCGCCGCGCTCGGTATCGACCGCCTGTTGGACCCATCCGACCATCCCGTAGCCGGCGATGCCTCCCACCGCCGCACCGCCCAAAACCGACCCGACGACCGAGCTCTCATCATGTTCACCTCCGGCTCCTCCGGCGTGCCCAAGGGCGTGGTCCACACCCAGGCCGCCCTGGCCTACAAGACCCGCCAGACCATCTCCTTCCAGGGCCTCACCTCTGAAGACTCCGTTCTATTCCCCGCCTCATTGGCCCACGTCGCTGGGCTGCTTCACGGGGTGCTTGTCCCCGGCGCCGTGCCGATGAAGACCGTGCTCATGACCCGCTGGGATCCGGGCGAGGCGCTGGCCCTCATCGAAAAAGAGCAGGTCACATACATGATCGGCCCTCCCACTTTCTTCAACGACCTCATGGACCATCCCGACTTCAGTCCCAGTCGCACCGCTTCATTCCGGTTCTTGTCCATCGGCGGCTCCAGCGTGACCCCTTCCTTCGTGAACCGGGCCCGAGACGCCTTCGGGTGCGTCGTCAAACGGGCCTACGGCTCCACCGAGGCCCCCACCGTCACCACCTGCACCGCCGCCGACGATCCTGATCGCATGGCCAACACCGACGGCCGCCCATTCGCCCCCACCCAGATCAGGATCGACGAGTATGGCGAAATCCAGGTGTTCGGCCCCGAAGTGACCGTCGGCTATCTCGACCCCGCCCACACCGCGGCCGCCTTCACCGAAGACGGCTGGTTCCGCACCGGCGACCTGGGTGCCATCGACGCCGACGGCTACCTCACCGTCATCGGGCGGCTGGGCGACAAGATCATACGGGGCAGCGAGAACATCGACGCCGTCGAGGTTGAGGCCATACTCGAGTCCCACCCCGCGGTGAGCCAGGCGGTGGCGCTGGGGGAGCCCAACGACCGCCTTGGCGAGCGGGTGGCCGCCTTCGTGGTGGCCGACGGCCCCTTCGACCTCGACGAGTGCCGCCGCTGGTTCTCCGAGGCCGGCGCGGCCCGCTTTATGACCCCCGAGCGCATCATCGCGGTTGACGACATGCCCACGATGGCCTCCGGCAAACCCGACAAGTCCAAGCTGTCCCGGCTGTTGGAAGACTCCGCTGGGTAGACTTCCGGTCGTGGCTCACTACGAGACCCCCGAGTGGCATCCGGCCTTCGAGGAATACTGCGAGACCATTTTCGAGCTGGCCGAAGACGACGTCGACGTTATCCAGGCCCGAGTGGCCGAACGCCTCGAGGTGTCCCGCCCCGCCGTGTCCGAGATGATCCACCGGCTGGAGGCCGAGGGCCTGGTCACCCTCAAGGGCCGGGCCATCGAACTGTCCCCCGACGGGATGGACTTGGCCGAGCGGGTGGTGCGCCGCCACCGCCTGGCCGAAGTGTTCCTCACCCAGGTGCTGGGTCTGTCGTGGGCCGACGCCCACGCCGAGGCCGGCAAGTGGGAGCACGTCATCTCGCCCCTGGTGGAGCAGGCCATGATGCGAGTGCTCGACGACCCCACCACCTGTCCTCACGGCAACCCCATCCCCGGTTCCGACTACCAGGCCCCCCCGACCAAGGCGCTGGCCAAGATCGAGGTGGGCCAGCGCTTCGTGGTCACCCGCATCACCGAGGAGCTGGAGTTCACCGAAGGATTGCTCGACTTCCTGGAGGGCTCTTCGGTGGTCCCCGGTGCCGAAGGGGTCATCACCGCCTCCTCCCCCGACGGCACCACCACGGTGGAGATCGACGGCAATCACGTCGGCATCGGCGGTTTCGCCAGCGAGCGCATCCTCGTCACCGCCGCCTGACGGTACGTGGACCTAGCCCCCACACCGGAGCAAGAAGCGTTCCGACACGAATGCCGGCAGTGGCTTCAAGAAAATCTGCCCTGGGAGTACGGCCAGGGCCTGCCCCCGCTGTTCGATGACCTGGCAGAAGAGGTCGCCTTCCTCCGCAAGTGGCAGGCTGCGCTGGCCGAAGCCCGACTTGTCGGCGTGTCCTGGCCGGTTGAATTCGGCGGCCGGGGGGCCGGTCCACTCGATCACTACATCGTCCAGGAGGAACTGGCCCGAGCCCGGGCCCCTGAGCTGGTGGGCCGCTTGGGCGTGAATCTGATCGGCCCCACCATCCTGGCCCACGGTACCGCCGAGCAGAAGCAGCGCTGGCTCCCCTCAATCCTCCCCGCCGAGCAGCTCTTCTGCCAGCTGTTCAGCGAGCCCGATGCCGGCAGCGACTTGGCCTCGCTGTCCACCCGGGCCACCCCCGCCGACGGCGGTTGGCGGCTCAGCGGCCAGAAGGTGTGGACGTCTTACGCCCAGTTCGCCGACTGGGGCCTGTGCCTGGCCCGATCCCACCCCGACGAGCCCAAGCACCGGGGCATTACCGCCTTCATGGTCGACATGCACGCCTCCGGGGTCGACATCCACCCCCTGCGCCAGATCACCGATGAGTCCGACTTCAACGAGGTCTTCCTCAACGACGTGTTCGTGGCCGACGACCAGGTGATCGGCGAGCTCGGCAACGGTTGGCGGGTGTCGCAGTCCACTCTCAGCGTGGAGCGGGGCACCAATCCCCGCCAGCTCGTCATCCACCTCCAACTCCTCGAAGAGCTGTTCCGCCTGGCCGCCGAAACCGGCCGAAACCAAGACCCCGTGATCCGCCAGGCCTTGGCCTACTCCTACATCGAAGTCCGCCTGTTCCAGCTTCAGAACTGGCGGGTGCTGTCCCGGCTGGCCCACGGTCGCGACCACGGCCCGGAGTCGGCCACCGCCAAGCTCTTCTGGAGTGAGATGAGCCAGCGCCTGCACCGCACTGCCATGGATGTGCTGGGTGCCGCTGGCCCCCTGTGGCGGGGTGACTCCCACAACCCCGGCGAAGGCCGCTGGCAGCGATCCTGGCTGTACTATCAAGCTGCGACAATCTTCGCCGGAACCAGCGAAATCCAGCGCAACATCATCGGGGAGCGCACCCTGGGTCTGCCGAGGGAACCTCGTTAGGAGTTCTTATGAGCACCGATTTCGACACCATCGAATACAGGGTCGACGAGGCTGTGGCCACCATCACCTTGAACCGGCCTGATGTGGCCAACGCCCAGGACACCCAGCTCATCGACGAGCTCGACGCCGCTTTCGACCTGGCCGAGGCCGACGACGAGGTGCGGGTGGTGGTGATGGCCGCCAATGGCCGCCACTTCTCCGCCGGCCATGATCTGAAGGCCCTGGTGGGCGATGTGGAGCCCGACAAGTGGAGGCAGATGCGGGCCACCCCCGAGGGCAAGTTCCACCACGAGAAGACCATGTACTTCGACCGGTGCCTGCGCATCCGCGACTTCCCCAAGCCCACCATCGCCGCCGTTCACGGCAAGTGCATCGCCGCCGGCGTGATGCTGGCCTGCATGTGCGACCTGATCGTGGCCTCCGACGACGCCTCCTTCCAGAACCCGGTGCTGCGCATGACCGGCGCCGCGGTGGAGATCCTCATCGAGCCCTGGGAGATGCCCCCCCGCAAGGCCAAGGAGTTCCTGCTCACCGCCCAGACCATTTCCGCCGCCGACGCCGAGCGCCTGGGCATGGTCAACCGGGTGGTGCCCCGTGACGACCTGACCGCTGTCGTGTACGAGATGGCCGAGGCCATCGCCCAAGTCCCCCCGGCCACCGCTGCGGTGGTGAAGCGGTCTATCAACAAGACGCTGGAGTTCATGGGCCAGAGGGACTCCTGGGACTACCACTTCATGGCCCATCACTGGATGCACAACACCGACACCGCTCTAGGCGCGCTGGACCGGCGCATGCAGAAGTCGTCGATGAAGGAAGTCTTCGCCGAGCACCGGGATGGCTAAGTCGCCCTCAGTTCCAATGAACGGGCACCGGAATGCGTAAGCCGCTGGCCGGTCTGCGGGTGCTTGACGTGGGCACCCGGATCGCCGCCCCGTTCTGCGCCGGCATCCTCGGCGAGCAAGGCGCCGAGGTCATCAAGATCGAACAGCCCGGCACCGGCGATCCCCTGCGCACTCTCGGTCCCTACGCCAACCCCGGCGAGGACGGGGAGGGGGAGCCAGGGGAGGGGAGCGACCACCCCTACTCGCTGTTCTGGGCCGTGGAGGGCCGGGGCCGCAAATCGGTCACCCTCGATCTGCGCCAGCCCCGGGGCCAGGAGCTGTTCCACCAGCTCGCCGCCCACGCCGACGTGTTGTGCGAGAACTTCCGCCCCGGCACCCTGGAGCGCTGGAACATCCACCCCGAGGTGCTGCCCCACCGCCTGGTCACCGTGCGCATCAGCGGATACGGCCAGGACGGCCCCAAGTCGCTGCTCCCCGGTCTCGACCGCAACGGCGTGGCCTTCGGCGGCCTGCTGCACCTCACCGGCGAGTCCGGCCGTGCCCCTGTCCGACCCGGCGTCACCGTCGCCGACTACCTCACCGGGGTGTTCGCCGCCCAGGCTGCCACCGCCCTGTTGTACGACCGCGACATCGGCGGTAGCGGGGAAGGTGGGGTGATCGACGCCTACCTGTACGGCTCGGTGTTGCGCATCATGGAGTGGACCCACGCTGCCTACCACCACCTCGGCCTAGTGCGAAACCGCGTCGGCAACCGGGTCGACCACTCGGCTCCGATCAACAACTACCCCAGCCGCGACGGCCGTTGGGTGTGCATCACCGCGGCCACACAGGCCAATTTCGCCCGCCTGTGCGCGGCCATGGGCCGTCCCGAGCTGGTAGAGGATCCAAAATTCGCCACCACCAGCGCCCGAGTCGCCAACGGCGGCGAGATCAACCAGATCGTGAGCGACTGGACCGCCCAGCTTGATGCCGCCGACATCGAAGCCCGCTGTGTGGCCCACAATGTGCCGGCGGCTACCGCCTACGACGCCGCCGACATCGCCAACGATCCCCACGTCATCGCCCGCGGCGACCTCGTTGCCATCGACGACCCGGTGGTCGGCTCCCTGCCCCAACAAGCCCCCTTCCCCCGCTTCGACGGCCAGCCCCCGCCCGTCCCTGCCGGTGCCCCCCGCCTCGGCCAGCACACCGACGAAGTGCTCACCGAGCTGTGCAACCCCACCCCCGATGAGTTGGCCTCCCTGCGAGCCGACGGCATCATCTGACCATGCCCATCGCCAGCGCCGCCCCTGAGTTGGAGCTCGACGTGGGGCGGTTGCGGCGGGATCGCTACGCCAAGCTGCAATTCCAGATGGCCGTCGACGGGCTCGACGCCTTGGTGCTGCTCCACGCCCCTCACGTGGCCTATGCCACCGACTGCCTTCCCAAGGGCGTCGACGCCACCCACGCCTCGGCCAACCGTCCCGTGGCCGTGGTGCTCGCCGACCACCCCCAGCCCTGCCTTCTGGGCGGCGATCCCGATGGCCTCGACGTCGATCCCCATCCGGCGGTGTGGCCCGACATCGACGAGGGGGCCGCCGACCTCGGCGTCCAGCTCGACGCCATTCTCGGCCAACACGCCCGCAGCGGGCGGGTCGGCATCGATCTGATGACCGGGGCCATGCGCCGCACCGGCGTGCTGTCGGCCGCCGAGATCACCGACGCCGCCAACACCATGGGCGCGGTCAAGCTCCGCAAGACCGTCGACGAGCTGGCCTGCATCCACCAGGCCCAAGCCCGCACCAGCCGGGCCATGGCCACCGTGCAAGAAGCCCTGGTCCCCGGCGTGCGCCGCAGCGAGCTGGCCGCGGTGTTCCTCCGCCGCCTCCGGGAAGAGGGCATCGACGCCAACATGATCGACGTCATCTTCCAGCCCATGGCCCGGCGCATGGCCGACGGCCCCCGCACCACCACCAGGCATCTGGCCTTCCCCACCTGGTCGGGCGACCCCGTCTACGCCGAGGGCGACCTCATCTGGGTAGACGCCGGCAGCGACTACCACGGCTACGCCTCCGACTTCGGCCGCACCTGGACGGTCGGCCGCCCGCCCACCGGTGCCGAGCAGAGCTGCTTCGAGCGGTGGCTGGCGGTGATGGACGCTTCCTACGACGCCATCTCCCCCGGCGCCACCTTCGCCGACGTGTGCGCCGCGGCCACCGCGGCCGATGCCGCCCACCAGCCCGACGGCGAGCGCCCGTGGATGCCCCACTTCTACCTCGTTCACGGGGTGGGCATCGAGAGCGCCGAGATGCCCTTCCTGGGCACCGACAACGGCCCGGACTTCGACGCCGCCAACACCCTGGAGCCCGGCATGGTCATGGTGCTGGAGCCCGCCATCTGGGAGGACGGCACCGGCGGCTACCGGGCCGAGGAGATCGTGGCCGTCACCGAAAACGGCTGGATCCCCCTGGGCGGCGGCCATCCCTACGACCCCTTCGAAGTGCCGCGATGACTTATCACTCTTCGTCCCTCATCGAGGTGCCGACATGAGCCTCCACCTCCAGCGCCGGACCCGAGCGGTCGAAGCCCTGGCCGCCGCCGGCATCGACATGCTGGTCGCCGGCCGACAAGACCACATCAACTACATCACCGGCGCCCACCAGCTCTGGACCGCCGGAACCCGCCCGTTCGGACCGGTCTGCACCCTGAATGTCGCCACCGGCGAGATCTTCCTGCTGTCCACCTGGGACGAGGGCGTCCCCGACGACATCGATATCGACCACCTCCACGGCATCACCTGGAACGGGGCGATCATCTACCAGCGCCTGGCCGCCAACCCGGGCATGGCCACCGCCCAGCGAGTGGGGGTCGACGCCTGGTCACCGGGCATGGCGGGGCTGCTCAGCGCGGTGGCCCCCAACGCCGATGTCGTCCCCGTTGACGACGTCTTGCTCCAGGCCCGCCGCACCAAGATGCCCTCCGAGGTCGATGCCATCCGGGCGGCCTGCTCCGTGGCCGCCGGAGCCGTAGCCGCCGCCCTCACCCACTCCGGCACCGATGCCCAGCGCCTGGGCGCCGGGGTGGAGGCCATGGCCCTGGCCGGATCGTCCACTCCCGCCGCCGAGCCCCTGGTCGAGGGCAACATCGTCGATTTCAGCTGCCTGCGCTCCCACTACGAGGGCGGCCTAGGCCGCACCGCCAGCGCCGCCTCGCCTGCCGCCCGCCCCCACGCCGCTCTCATCGCGGCATGCGTTCCCGGCGCCACCGGCCAAGACCTCCGCCGAGCCGCCCCCGACGGCGAATGGCTGGTGCGAGGAAGCGGCATGGGATTCGAGCCCCCGGTCATCAACGCCCGCTACGGAGCAAGCGAAGTCCTCGAAGAACACATGGTGCTCAGCGTGAGCGCCCACACCGGCGAGGAATATGCTCGCGACACGGTCCTCGTCACCGAATCAACCCCCGAAATCCTCTCCCCGGAGGAGCCATGACCCTCGACTATCACGCCTACGACGCCGACAATCACCTCTACGAGCCCATCGACGCCTTCACCCGCCACCTGCCCGAGCGCTATAGCAGCGCCATCCGGTACGTGGACATCGAGGGCCGCACCAAGATCGCCATCAACAACAAGATCAGCGAGTACATCCCCAATCCCACCTTCGAGGTGGTCGCCCCTCCTGGCGCCTGGGAGGAGTACCACCGGGGCAACAACCCCGAAGGCAAGACCCTGCGCCAGTTCTCCGGCAGACCCATCCGCTGTCTTCCCGCCTTCCGCCACCCCGACGACCGAGTCAAGCTGCTCGACGAGCAGGGGGTGTACGCCACGCTGCTGTTCCCCACCCTGGCCTCATTGCTCGAAGAGCGGATGAAGGACGACATCGAGCTCACCCACGCCGCCATAACCGCCTTCAACCGCTGGATGCTGGACGAATGGACGTTCAACTACCACGACCGCATCTTCCCCACCCCGATCATCACCCTGCCCGACCCCCGCCGGGCCATCGAAGAGCTGGAGTGGGCCGTGGACAACGGGGCTCGGGCCGTGCTGATCCGCCCCGCCCCGGTACCCGCTGTGCGGGGCTCCCGCTCTATGGGACTGCCCGAGTTCGACGACTTCTGGAATGCGGTGGAGCAAACCGGGATCCTGGTCACCTGCCATGCCTCCGACTCCGGCTATGACACCTACGCCAGCGACTGGGAGGGCGGCCGCGACGAGTTCCTGCCGTTCAAGCCCGCCGCCTTCCGCACGGTTATCAGCCACGGCCGGCCCATCTTCGACACCATCGCGGCGATGATCTGCCACGGCTTGTTCGAGCGCCATCCCGACGTGCGGGTGGCCTGCATTGAGAACGGCTCCACCTGGGTGGCCCCGCTGTTGTCGGAGCTGTCCCAGGCCTACGGCAAGATGCCCCAGGAGTTTGGCGAAGACCCAGTGGAGACCTTCCGTCGCCACATCTCGGTGAGCCCGTTCTATGAGGAGGACATCTCCGGCCTCATCGACGACATCGGCATCGACCGGGTGCTGTTCGGATCCGACTTCCCCCACCCCGAAGGACTCGCCCAACCCCTTGACTTCTTCAAGGAAGTCGAAGACCAAAGCCCCGAAGGCCAGCGCAAGGTCATGTCTGAAAATCTCAAAGAGCTTCTCACTTTGAGGCCAGCAGCATGACTAACCTCAAAGAGCTTCTCACCCTTCGCCCTGCCGCATGAGCGAACAAGCCGAGTCAGCCACGGATTCCAGCGTCTTCTCGCGCACCGACACCGACGAGGCCTCCGAGGCCGAGCGCACCAAAGGCCTGATCGAGCCCGTCGCCCTGGGGGAGTGGATGGACGCCCAAGGCCTCCCCGGCCAGTGCGAGCCCGTCACCAGCCGGTTCATCTCCGGCGGCGCCTCCAACGAGATCTTCGAGGTATGCCGGGGTGAGCACCGCTGGGCCCTGCGGCGACCGCCCCGCAAGGTTCCCGAGGGCCGCAACGAGACCATGATGCGGGAGTACCGCATTCTCTCCGCGTTGGCCGACACCGACGTCCCCCACGCTCGGGCCGCGGGCGGCACCGACGACACCAGCATCATCGGAGCGGCCTTCTACCTCATGGATTTCGTCGACGGCTGGTCGCCCATCAGTGAGCCCGGCTGGCCCGAGCCGTTCGCCTCCGACATGGACGCCCGTCCTGCCCTGGCCTATGAGCTGGTCGACGCCATCGCCCGGTTGTCCAAGGTCGACTGGCAGGCCAACGGGCTCGAGGGACTGGGCCGCCCCGACGGCTTCCACGAGCGCCAGGTCGACCGCTGGTACGCCCACCTCGACCGGTTCAAGTTCCGCGACATCCCCGGCCTCGATACCGCCGGCGACTGGCTCCGAGGCCGCACTCCCCGCAGCTATACGCCCGGCATCATGCACGGCGACTACCAGTTCGCCAATGTGATGTTCCACCACGGCGCCCCCGCCCGTATGGCCGCCGTCGTCGACTGGGAGATGGGCACCGTGGGCGACCCGCTGCTCGACCTGGCCTGGGTGGTGATGAACTGGCCCGAGGACGAGGCCAGCCGCCCCTCGGTGGGCTACGTCGACTACGAGGGTCTGCCCTTCCGCGACGAGCTGCTGGACCGCTATGCCACCATGTCGGGCCGCGACGTGGAAGAGATCGACTACTACGTGATCCTGGCCCGCTTCAAGCTG
Source organism: bacterium (assembly GCA_026708015.1). NCBI lineage: Bacteria > bacterium. The sequence goes on along the minus strand of JAPOVT010000002.1, from coordinate 36,128 downwards.
GCCATCGTGCTCGAGGGCGGCTACGCCCGCTTCGTAGCCGGCGGGGCCGACAACCCCCGCATGGAGGCCTTCGGCCGCGTCGTCCTCGACCTAGCCCGAGACGCCGCCGCCTTGGCCCAAACCACCAAGCTCTAGCGGCTCAAACCTCCCACAGCACCGAGAGGGTAGCGGGGGCGCGGAAGGCCAGGCCGGCGATATTGGGAGGCTCGGCGTCGGGGTCGAGGCGCAGGCCGGGGAGACGGTCGAGCAGGTGCTCCAGCACCGCCCGCATCTCCATCCGGGCCAGGTGGATGCCCAGGCACAGGTGCGGCCCAGTGGCGAAGGCAATGTGCGATTTGGGCTGGCGGAAGATGTCGAACACCTCGGGGTCGTCCCAGCGGGAGGGGTCGTGGTTGGCCGAGCCCAGGGAGGTGTTCACCGCCGTCCCCGCCCGAACTTCGATGCCGTCCACCACTGCATCGGCCGTCGCGGTGCGGGAAATTCCGGTCAGGGGCGCCTCCCACCGCAGCGCTTCCTCCACCGCGGCGGTCACCAGCGACCGGTCGGCCCGCACTGCGTCTAACTGGTCCGGATTCGAGAGCAACCCCACCATCATGTTGCTGGCCGCCCTGTAAGTGGTCTCCGCCCCCGCCGGCAGGAGCAACCGGCAGAAGGCGATGATCTCGTCGTTGGTGAGCCGCTGCCCGTCCAGCTCGGCGTGGGCCAACAAGCTGATCAGGTCCTCCTGCGGTTCGGCCCGCCGATTTTCCACCACCGGCTCCAGGTAGTCGTACAGCCATTGCGACGCGGCAAACCCCCGCTCGATCTGAGAGGCCATGTTCGTGATCTCCACCGCCCGGCGGTAGAAGGCGGGCAGATCAGACTCCGGCAGCCCCAGCGCGATGGCGATCACGTGTACCGGGAACACGAACATCAGCTCGTGTACCAGGTCGGCCCGCCCCCGGTCGACAAAGGCGTCGATGTAGTGGTCCAGCACCGGGTTCACGATCTCGTGCTCCCACCGCTCCATCTCCCGGCGGGTGAACGCCTGCTGGATCAGCTTGCGGTACCGCCCGTGCTCGGGCTCGTCCATCTCCAAGATGGTGTGGCCCATCACCAGCCCCATCGACTCGGCGTAGCCCGCCGATGAGAACGTGGCCCCGTCCCGCAGCACCGCCTCCACCCCGTCGTACGACAGCACGTTCACGATGTCCCGGTCTCCGGCCATAAGGTCGCTCACGCTCACCGCCCCCAGCATCTGCGACACGCTGCCCCGGTGAACCGGGCATTGGGACAGCAGCTCGGTGTACACGTCGTAGGGGTTGATGGAGTGCTCGGCCCCTTGGGCTTGGTCGAAGGCGTCGAACGGGTCGTACCCTTCGTCACCGGGTTCGGGGGCTCGGGCGGCCGCTAAAATCTCGCCCGGAGTCATCTCGAACTTCATATTGAACCACTGTAAATCCAACCCAGAGAGTGCGGTAATCCCATGGCCATCGATTTTTCGGTCGAACCCGAATTCCAAGAGAAGCTCGACTGGATGGACACTTTCGTCACCGAGGAGATCGAGCCCATCGATCTCTACTTCCGGGGCGAGGTCAACCCCTTCGACCGCACCAACGAAACGGCCAATGCCCTGATAGCGCCCCTTCAGAAGCAGGTGCAAGACAACAGTCTGTGGGCCTGCCACATGGGCCCCCATCTCGGCGGCCTCGGTTACGGCCAGGTGAAGCTGGCCCTGATGAACGAGATCCTGGGCCGGGCGCTGTGGGCCCAGGTGGTGTTCGGCTGCCAGGCCCCCGACTCGGGCAACGCCGAGATCATCGCCCACTACGGCACCGACGAGCAGAAGGAGCTCTACCTCCAGCCGCTGCTCGATGGCAAAATCTCCTCCACCTACGCCATGACCGAGCCCCAGGGTGGCTCCGACCCCAACTACTTCACCTGTAGGGCCCACCGCGACGGCGACGAATGGGTGATCAACGGCGAGAAGTGGTTCGCCTCCAACTTCAAGTACGCCCGGTTCATGATCGTCATGCTCATCACCAACCCCGACGTGTCGGTGTACCGGGGCTCGTCGATGATGCTGGTGCCCACCGACACCCCCGGCATCGAGGTGGTGGCCAACGTGGGCCTGGGCACCGAGGACCTCGAAGATGGCGACCACGCTTACCTCCGCTTCAACGACGTGCGGGTGCCGGCCGAGAACCTGCTGGGCGACGAGGGGTCGGGCTTCAAGATCGCCCAGACCCGCCTCGGCGGCGGCCGGGTCCATCACGGCATGCGCTCGGTGGGGGTGGCCCAGCGGGCCCTCGACATGATGTGCGAGCGGGTGCTGTCCCGGGAGACCAAGGGCTCACTGATTGGCGAGAAGCAGTCCATCCAGCATTGGATCGCCGACTCTTGGATCCAGATCCAGCAGTTCCGCCTCCAGGTGCTCCACACCGCCTGGCTGATCGACAACGAGGGCGACTACGCCAAGGTCCGCCAGCACATCGCCGGCGTCAAGGTGGCCACCCCCAAGGTGCTGATCGACGTGGTGTACCGGGCCATGCACGCCCACGGCTCACTGGGCGTGTCCAATCTCATGCCCCTCACCTCCATGTGGCTGTCCGGCCCGGTCATGGGCATCGCCGACGGTCCCACCGAGGTCCACAAAGACACCATCGCCAAGCAGATCCTCAAGAGCTACAAGCCCTCCGACGGCCTCTTCCCCTCAATGCACCTCCCCACCCGCATAGCCAACGCCCGCGCCTACATCGAATCCCGCATCGAACACGAGATTGCGAATCTCTAGTGCACAAGGCCAAGTGCTGGGGCTACACTGTCCAATAGAAGCCGGGGCGGGGGGCAGAGCGGACGAAAGCTTTAGGCCCCGCCCCGGCTCCATTTTGATCTTACCTGAATTAGACGAAAATAGATTGAAAATCTTTGAAATCTATTCTCAGTCGGGTCTAGATGTGGGTACTCGCCCAAAGATGTACGCCAACCCCACAAGGCCCAACCCAATCACGACGCCCCGCCACGTCCATGAGCTGAGAGCCAGGCCCGTACTCAGCCCGACCGCGACCACGATCATGGTTCCGGCAATGACTTTCGCTCGCCACGGCATCCCCAACCCAGACCGATAGTCGGCTACCAGCTTGCCCACACCGGGCAAGTTCAAGACCCAGCGCTCCATTCGCTCGCTGGAACGAGAAAACGCCGCTGCGGCCATGATGAAGAACACCGTCGACGGCAGGCCGGGAACAATGATCCCGATTGCCCCTACTGCTACACACAAAAGCCCGCCGACAACCCACAGCCCTCGCACCAGCGGGTTGCTGGCCACTTTGGAGTGGCTGAGGGCAGCGGAATCGTCGGGCTCAGCCGGCGAGCTCGACGATGTCACTGACTGTCAGGTAGCACAGCAATCCGATCACCAGAACGTTGACCGTGCTCACCGGCCACTTAAACCGGTGGTCGGCCCCCCAGAACCGTCGGATGCTCAGACCATTGAACACGATGGCCACCAGCCCGATGGGCAGGCTTATGGCCGGCCCCACCGTGTCGGCCACGCCCAGCACCGGCAGCAGAAACGGGAGCACCAGATAGGTCAGCAGGCACCGGGTTCCCGACACCACCATCGACTGGCTGAATCGGCGTTCGGCCGTGTTGGGAGCCTGGACTTCGGCCGGTGCGGTATCAACGGTCATTCGCCCTCAGTCTCCCACTCAAGGTCCGTCGCCGTCTCACCCAGTGGCAGGTTTCGTTACGATCATCAGGCCATGATCCGGCTACCGCGGCTCGTCGCCATTCTGCTTGCCTTTGCCCTCATCGCGGCCGCCTGCGGAAACGACGATGACGACCAGCTCGCGGCCCCCACCCCAGCCGCAACCCCCGCGGCAACTGCCGAGCCCACCGAGGCTGCGGCCCCCACCCCAGACCCGACGGCCCAACCCGTCGTTCCCGCTCCCACCGGCCCCACCTGCGACTGGCCGATGTGGGGCCACGGCATCGACCGCACCTTCTCCTACCCCTGCGATAGCGGGATCAACCCCGACACCGCCGCCAGTCTCCGCCGCATCTGGTACTTCAACACCAGCGACGTGGTCACCGCCGCCCCGGTGGTGGTCGACGGCACGCTCTACGTGGGCGACTGGGCCGGGCGGTTCTACGCCCTCGATGCCGCCGACGGCACCGAGCTCTGGCACTACGACTCCGAGTACCACGACAACGTCTACGCCGGGCAGATCACCTCGTCGGCCTCTTACACCGTTATCAACGGCACTCCCGCGGTGGTGTTCAACGCCGGGCGCACCATCCACGCCCTCAACGCCGCCGATGGGACCGTGATCTGGACCCACGCCCGCGGCGAGCCTGGCTGGCCCACCGAGTTCGAGACCACCCCCATCGTGGTGGAAGATCGGGTGATCGCCACCTTCGACACCCACAACGCCCCCTTCCCCGCTGGCGTGGTGGCTGTCAGCCTGGCCACCGGCGAAGAGCTCTGGCACTTCGATCTCGAAGGCGGCGACCACCGGGGCTGCGGAGGCGTCTGGGGCTCGCCCTCGGTCGACCTCGAGCGCCGCCTGATGTTCGCCGGCAGCGCCAACTGCCCCACCTCCCCCGACGGGTGGGGGCCCTACACCGAGGCCCTGTTCGCGGTGAACATCGACACCGGCGAGCCAGCCTGGAGCTTCCAGCCCCACCCGCCCAACAACGACGACTCCGACTTTGCCGGCGTGCCGGTGCTGTTCAGCGCCAACGGCCAAGACCTGGTCGGCCTGGGCAACAAGGACGCCGTGTTCTACGTGGTGAACCGCGACACCGGCGAGCTGGTGTGGAGCACCCGGGCCACCGCCGACAACGTGATCCGCCCCAACTTCTCCAGCGGCGGCTTCATCGGCCCCGCCGCCTACGCCGACGGGATTATCGCCGGCGGCACCGGGGTGGCCGACTGCCCCTGCATGCACGCCTTCGACGCCGCCACCGGCGACATCGTCTGGCAGCAGCAGGCCGTCGGTCCCACCTATTCGCCCACCACCGAGGTGAGCGGCGTGGTGTTCGTGGGCTCGCTCGACTTCACCCTGCGGGCTCTGCGCCTCGACGACGGCGAGGTGCTGTGGTCCGACGAGCTCACCGGGCTGATCTCCGGGGGAGTGGCCATCGTGGGCGACGACATGTGGGCCGTGGCCGGCTTCCGCGAGCCGGGCTCAGCGGGCCCGTCGGAGACCTCCGGGGTGTTCCGCTACACCGTCGCTCCCGATGTGGAGGCCGCCGAGCAAACCGCCCCCGAAGAGGAGCCGGAGCCCGAAGCCGGCCAGGTTCGCCTGGTGGGAGCGTCGGGCCGCTGCATCGACGCCCCCTGCGACGTCGGCTTCGACTTCAAGACCCCACCGCCGGGCACCGACCCCCAGCTCACTCTGTCTATCCAAACCGATCCCTTCGAGCTCACCGTCACCTCCAGCGGCCTGGGCGACCCCGCCGCCTGGCTCCGAGAGGGGAGCGATGCCGCCGCCGTCGGCGCCTCGGCCTATGGCGTGCTGGTGTCCGAGCGCGACGACCGCCCCTCGGGCGGCTACCTGTGCGTGCTCGATGACCAGGGCGGCTGCACCGCCCGCACCGTGCCCCGCCCCGGCGCCTCCTACAACCGCATCAGCCTGCTGGCCCTAAACGACACCACCACCATTCCTGGCCCCGCCGACGGCTTCGACCGCCTGGTGGCCAGCATCGGCTTCAATCCGCCGCTGCAAACCGAGCCCCTCGACCCGCCCACCTACCTGGTGTTCAGTCCTCAGGGCAACAACCTGGTGGTATACGGCGACAACGGCGGCATTCAACGCCTCATCACCAACGCCCGAGAAGATCCCAACGGCCGCGACATCAACGGCCAGGTGTGCTTCACCGACGACGGCCGCTTCATTGCCGGCGAGGACACCGGCCAGCCCGAAATCCCCGCCGGATTCGGCATCTTCGATCTCGACGGCGACTCACTCGGCACCCTGTCCGCCATCCAGGTCGGCAAGCTCACCCCCGATTTCGAGTCGGCCGACAGCCAGCCCGAGCCCTATGGCTGCGCCTTCTTGCCCGACGGCCGCCTGCTCACCACCGACGTGGGCAACCAGGCATCGGGACCGGGCACCGGCCAGCTCACCGTGTGGTTCCCGCCCTACGACGGAGCCCGCTGCGTGGTGGCCGACTACATCGCCACCGCCCAGCAACTGGCCGCCGACGGCGACGACGTGCTGTTGGCCTCGGCCCGCGCCCCCACCATCGGGGTGCAGCGCTTCTCCAACCTGCCTCGCTCTGCCGATGAGTGCGACCCCGATGCGGTCACCGTCGAGCTGTTCATCGCCGTGGGCGACGGTGTGAGCCTCACCACCGGCATCGCCGCCGACGGCCGCGGCGGGTGGTACGTATCCGACACGCTCACCGGCGTCATCAACCAGTACGACGGCGACGGCAACTATCTGCGCACCGTGCTGGCGCCGCCCGAAGGCGAGGGGCTGGGCCTCGAGCCGATCAGCACCGGTTCCCCTCTGGGCATCGCCGTGGGCCCCGACGGCACTCTCTACTACGCCGACTTGGCTCTGGCCCTCAACGACGGAAACATCGGCCCCACGGGTGGCCAGGGCACCGTGCGACGCATCCGCTTCGACGCCGACAACCAGCCCATGGCCCCCGAGACCATCGATTACGGCCTCAACTTCCCCGACGGCCTCGGCGTCCTCCCCATCCCATGACCGCCGCTGCGAGCCGCACGGGCCGATTGGCCTACGCTTCGCGCTGATGCGCATTCGGGTCGACACCGAGCTCTGCCAGGGCCACGGGCGCTGCTACATGCTGGCCCCCGACCTGTTTGACGCTGACGACGACGGCTACTGCCAGCCCACCGGTGAGCGCCAAGTGCCCCCCGAGCTGGCCGACCAGGCCCGCAAGGCATTCATGAACTGCCCCGAAGACGCCATCATCCTGACCGAGGAGACCTGATGACCGACGCCAAGAAATACTCGCTCGAGCCGCCCGAGGTGGCCCGCAATCCCCACGACACCTATCGGGAGATCCGCGACAACGCCCCAGTAACCGAACTGGGCGGTCGAAGCCAGTCTGGAGCGATCACCCTGAGCCGCCACGAGGACGTGATGCGGGCCTTCCAAACCCCCGAGGTTTTCTCCTCCGACCCCGGCGCGGTAGAGATCGGCAACATCCGCCCCCTGGTGCCCCTCCAGATCGACCCACCCCACCACCGCAAGCACCGCAAGGCGCTCGACCCGCTGTTCGCCCCTAAGCAGATGGCCAAACACGAACCCCGGGTGCGGGAGTTGATTCGCGACCTCATCGACAAGGTGGCCGACCAGGGCCACTGCAACTTCCACCACGACATCGCCGAGCCCCTGCCCTCCACCATCTTCTTGGAGCTGCTGGGCCTGCCGGTGAGCCGGGTGGACGAGTTCCTCGCCCTCAAAGACGGCATCATCCGCCCGCCAGCCCGCTCCATGGAAGAGCGCCGGGAGAAGGTGAAGGCCACCGGCCAGAAGATCTACGCCGCCCTTGAAGAGGTGGTGGAGGCCCGCATGGCCCAGCGCGAAGACGACTTCCTGTCCACCCTCATCGACGCCGAGGTCGAGGGCCAGCCCCTAAGCCGCGACGACGTGGTCGACATCGGCTACCTGTTCTTCCTGGCCGGGCTCGACACCGTATCGGCCTCCCTGGAGTGCATGGTGGCGTTTCTGGCCCAGAATCCCGGCCATCGCCAGCGGCTGGTGGACGAGCCCGAGGTGATACCCCACGCCGTGGAGGAGATGCTGCGCTACGAGAGCCCGGTGGCCAGCGCGGCCCGCCTCACCGCCGTCGATACCGAGGTCAACGGCTGCCCCATCTCCGCGGGCACCCGCATCCACGTCCTCATCGGCTCGGCCAACACCGACGAGCGGGCCTGGCCCACGCCCGATGAGGTGGACTTCGATCGGGAGTCCAAGAAGCACATCGCCTTCGGGGCCGGGGTCCACCGCTGCCTGGGGTCCCACCTGGCCCGCATGGAGTTGCGGGTAGCCCTCGAAGAGTGGCACGCCCGGGTGCCCCACTACCGCTTGGCCGACGGCTTGGAGTTGGAGTTCAGCCAAGGCATCCGCCAAATCGACAACCTGGAGTTGGTCTGGTGAGCGAGAACACAGCCCCGCCCAGCCGCCCCCTCGAAGGCATTCGTGTCATCGAGGTGGCCAGCTGGATGTTCGTCCCCTCCGGCGGCTCAGTGCTGGTCGATTGGGGGGCCGACGTCATCAAGGTGGAGCACCCGGTCACCGGCGACCCCCAGCGGGGTCTCATCACCTCCGGCCTGGTCCCCGGCGGCGCCGGCGGCGTCAACTTTATGATCGAGCAGCCCAACCGGGGCAAGCGCTCCATCGGCTTGAACCTGGCCCACCCCGATGGCCGGGAGATGCTGATGAAGCTGGTGGAGACCGCCGATGTGTTCCTCACCAACTACATGCCCCCGGTGCGCCGCAAGCTCCGCATCGACACCGACGATCTGCGGGAGCGCAACCCCCAGATCATCATTGCCCGGGGCTCGGGCCAGGGCCCCCACGGCCCCGACGCTGAGAAGGGCGGCTACGACGGTGCCTCCTTCTGGGCCCGGGGCGGCATGGGCGCCACCCTGCCGGCCCGCCCCGATGGCTGGCCCATGAGCCAGCCCGCCCCCGCTTTCGGCGACGTCATGGGGGGCATGGCCACCGCCGGGGCAATCGCCGCCGCCCTCTACCAGCGGGCCTCTACCGGCGAGCCCTCCATTGTCGACGTGTCGCTGCTGGCCACCGCCATGTGGCAGCTGTCGCCCCTGGTCATCGCGGGCAAGCTCTTCGGCATGGACCGGCTCCCGCCCCACGACCGCACCAAAACCCCCAACCCCGTGGTCAACACCTACCGCACATCCGACGACCGCTTTCTCAGCTTCATCCTGCTCCAGGCCGACAAGCACTGGGCCCAGCTCTGCGAGTGCATCGGCCGCCCCGAGCTGATCGACGACCCCAAGTTCGTCGACATGGCCGCCCGGGCCGACAACAACCAGGAGTGCGTCGCCCTCCTCGACGAGGTGTTCGAGTCCCAGCCCTTGGCCTACTGGAAGGAGGCCCTGGCCGACTTCAAAGGGGTGTGGATCCCGTTCCAGACCCTCAGCGAGCTCTACGAAGACCCCCAGGCCATCGCCAACGGCTACCTCCCGGCTATGACCACCGGCGACGGCCAAGAGGTCCAGCTCGTGGCCAACCCCGCCATGTTCAACGAGCAGCCCGTCACCGTCGACCGAGCCCCCGAACACGGCGAGCACACCGAGACCCTCCTCCTCGAAGCCGGCATCGCCTGGGACGACATCGCCGCCATGAAGGAGTCGGGGGCAATCCTCTAGCCCGGCGGTACCGCGGCGGTTCGCTACCCCGTCTCGGGCTTGCGGACCAAAAAGCAGTACAGCGGTGTGAATATCCCGGTCTTGCCCCCGGCCACGTAGGCCTTGGCGGTTTCATCGAGCAGCTCCACAACGTCGGCGGAGGCCTTAGGGATGATTCCCAGCCCCTGGGCCAGTCTCGACGCCCCGTGCATCACCTTGCGGCTCAGCGGAATCCGGCGCAGGTCGCTGCCCCGGGTGCCCCGATTGGTTTCCATGGGCGTATACCACGGTGTCGACAGATCACCCTCCACCACGCCTCGGTCCTTACCCTCGATGATCTGAAATCCCGCCTTTTCGAGCGCCCGATCCACCTCGTTTGTGGTGGCGATGTCCTTGAGCGCGATGCCGTGCATCAGATCCCGCTTGATGGCCTGGTGCTGGTCGTCTTGAGGGTCGAACTTGTCGGTCATGCACATTTCCTGGCCCCAAAACAGAGCGCCGGGCTTCAGCACGCGGTAGATCTCAGCGAACGCGCCAGCCTTGTCCGGGGCATGGCACGTCGCTTCGATGGTGTAACCCCGGTCGAACGTGTTGTCGGCGGCGGCGCCCATGTCCATGAAGCTGCATGCGAGGTAATCGACCATGTCTTCGATCCCGGCCGCCGCGTTCAACGCCTTCGTCCGTTCCAGCTGGACTTCGCTGTTATTCACTCCCACTATCCGCACACCGGCTTCACGAACCACCCGGCGCATCGGCCCGCCGATGCCGCAGCCCACATCCACCACCGTCATGCCCTCGCTCAGCTCCAGCTTTTCGATCATCAGCCGCTGGTGCCGGATCTTGGAGTCCTCCAGGGTCTCTTGGGGCGACAGGGGAGCGAAGTGCAGGGATTCGCCCCAGCCGAACACCATGAACTCGCTGCAAAGGTTGTAGTACTCCTTGACGGTATCGGCGTGGTTGTAGACGGTGGGGTCGACGTCCTCGGCTTGCGCTCGATCAGTCCATCCTTCGAAGTGCTGCACCCGATCGCCTACGTTCGACCCGCGGTACGCGGCCTTCAGCCTGCTGGGCAGTTTGTGGAGTTCCATAATTCAATACCGTCTCAATTCGAGAATAGGGCAGCGGCGATAGAGGCAGCGATGCGGGTCTGGTCTTGGAGAGGCCCGAAACGAAATGGGTCAGGTCGTTGAAGCGTTCCAGCGTGGCGTTGGCAAGCTGCTCGGCCACGAACGGCGCCACCAAGGCCGGTGGGTCGGCGTCGGTGCCCACCGCCACGGTCACCGGGCACCCTTGGTCGAAGCGATGATCCGGGGCTCGCTCATGGCCGAAAAACCGGGCCTGCTGCGGTGAGAGCAAACATCGGCCCGCAGGTTACGGTTGTCGGCCATGAGCGACAACATCGTCTTGATCGACAATCCCCGCCCCCACGTGCGGCGCGTCACCATGAATCGCCCCGAAAAGCGCAACAGCCTCATCCACCCGCTGCGGGGCGCCGTTCTCGAAGCACTGGAAGAGGCCGATCGAGACGACGACATCAAGGTCAGCATCGTCTGCGGCGCCGGCCCGTCGTTCTCTGCCGGATACGACCTGAGCGGGGGCAACGAGGGCTATGAGCTGCCCTTCTACACCCCCGGCGGCGAGGGCCAGTGGCCCCGCCACGTCACCGAGGGCTGGATGAGCATCTGGGACCTGGCCAAGCCGGTCATCGCCCAGGTCCACGGCTACTGCCTGGCCGGGGGCAGCGAGCTGGCCACCGGCTGCGACCTGGTCTACATGGCCGAGGACGCCAAAATGGGCTATCCCGCGGTTCGGTTCGGCGTACCCGACATGCACTTCCACGCCTGGTTCCTCGGCATGCGCAAGGCCATGGAGATGATGCTCACCGGCGACTACGTGACCGGCCTCGAGGCCGTGGAGCGGGGCTGGGCCAACGCCGCTTACCCCGAAGACGAGCTGGAAGACGCCGTGCTCGACATCGCCGAGCGCATCGCCCAGGTGCCCATCGAGCTGCTCCAGATGAACAAGCGGGTGGTCCACCGCCAGATGGAGCACATGGGCATGCGCTCCGGCATCCGGGCCGGCACCGAGCTGTGCGCGCTGGGCACCCACACCCAGGCTATGGCCGACTTCGTGGGCTCGATCAAGAAGAAGGGCCTCACCACCACCCTGTCGGAGCGCGACTCCAAGTTCGGCGACTATCGCACCAGCCACTGACCGCCCTGCCATAACCGGTCTGGTTGGGCTAGTTTGACCGGGACAGACGTCTAGGGGGATCTGATGACTGCTCGTTGGTGGAAGCTGGTATTCGCTGCGCTCGCCGTGCTGGCTCTGGTGGCCACGGCCTGCGGCAACGCCGGGAACGACGACGAAGGGGGTGCCCCTGCCGCCACCGCGGCGCCAGCTCCTGAAGATGCCCCCGACGACGCGTCCGCGCCCGCCCCGGAGGAAGCCGATGACGAGCCCGCCCCTGCCCCCGAAGATGCCCCCGACGACGCGTCCGCGCCCGCCCCGGAGGAAGCCGATGACGAGCCCGCCCCTGCCCCCGAGGCTGAACCGGAGCCCGAGGAGCCCAAGGAGCCCGAGCACCGCCACACCTTCGTGCCCATCTCCGGCGTGCCCGGGGTGAACGACGACGAGATCAAGGTCACCTCCATCGTCACCATCAGCAACAACGCGCTGGGCACCAACATCGGGGCCTACAACGACGGCATCGAGGCCTACTTCAACTTCATCAACGACACCGGCGGCATCTACGGGCGCGAGCTGGTGCTGGCCACCAAGCGCGACGACCAGCTCTTCCAGAACCTGCCCGAGTCGCTGGCCATGGTGGAAGAGGATGATTCGCTGGCCGCCTTCGTGGCCACCCTGCTGTTCTTCGGGGCCGACACCCTCAACGACGCCGGAGTGCCCACGTTCGGATGGAACATCCACAACGAGTTCGCCGACCGGCGCAACATCTTCGGCCACATCGCCCCCAGTTGCATCGGCTGCATCCACCAGCTGTTCCCCTACATCGCCACCTATGTGGGGGCCGCCAAGGCCGGCATCTTCGGCTACGGCAACAGCGAGAACTCCAAGATCTGCGCCGAGGGCACCCGAGACTCCATCGAGCACTACAGCGCCGAGGCCGGGGGCATGACCGTGGAGTTCTTCGACACCTCCATCGAATTCGGCCTGGCCGGCGGCGTCGCCCCCCAAGTGTCGGAGATGAAGGACAAGGGCGTCGACATCATCTACACCTGCCTCGACCTCAACGGCATGCGCACCATCGCCCAGGAGCTGGTCAAGCAGGACTACCGCGATCAGGTGGTCATGTATCACCCGAACACCTACAACCACGAGTTTGTGGCCGCCAACGCCGACCTGTTCGAAGGCGACCTGGTGTTCACCCAGTTTGTGCCGTTCGAGGCAAACATCGACAGCGACCTCCAGCAGGCGTTCTTCGATTACACCGCCGACATCAAGCTCGAGGAGCAGACCATGGTCGGCTGGCTCAACGCCCATCTGTTCTATGACGGCCTACTGGCTGCCGGCCCCGAGTTCGACCGGGCCTCCTTGGTCGATGCGGTGCGGGGCTTTGACGACTACAGCCACGACGGCCTGACCAACCCGATCGACTTCAGCCGCCAAATCGCCCTGCCCAACAACAATCCCGATGCCGACTACGAATACCGCTGCATCAACGCCGTGGAGATCGTGGACGGCGCTTTCGAGCAGTGGACCGGCGAGCCCGGCAAACCGTGGCTGTGCTGGGAGGTTGTCCGGGAAGACTGGCATGATCCCGAAGCCTTCTCGTTTGTGAACTGAAGGCCCTGCTGAGCGGAGGCTGAGCCGACGATGACCGCCAGCGTCCTCGCCACCGGGGTCCTGGAAGAAACCATCCGGGCGTTCTTCCAAGGCCTGCCTATCGGCGCGGGTTTCGCCCTGGTGGCCATGAGCTTCGTGCTCACCTACAAGACCTCCGGGGTATTCAACCTGGCCTTCGGCGCCCAGGCATTCATCAGCGCCGCCACCTACTTCGAGCTCCACGTGCGGCGCGACTGGCCCATCTGGTCGGCCGTGCTGGTGGCGGTGGTGCTGGTGGCCCCGCTGCTCGGCCTGCTGTTGGAGCGGCTGATATTCCGCCACGTCCACGCTTCCTCCGCGGTGGCCAAGCTGGTGATCTCGCTCGGCCTGCTGGTGGCGCTGCCCGAGCTGTTCAAGCTCATCGTCGACTACAACCGCGAGCAGCCCTTCGGAGCGGTGGGCATCATCCCCGACGGCACCACCGTCTACCGCCTGTTCGGCCGCTACCCCGTCACCCGCGACGAGATCGCCGCGTTCGTGATCGTGGTGGCCGCGGCGTTGGCCCTGGCCGCCCTGTTCCGCTACACCCGCTTGGGCCTGCGCATCCGAGCGGTGGTGCAGAGCCCCCGCATGACCGAGCTCAATGGGGTCAACGCCGATTGGGTGTCGTCGGGCTCGTGGATGCTGTCCAGCTTCTTTGCCGGCCTGGCCGGGGTGCTACTGGTGCCCACCACCTCGTCGCTGGGCACGGTCTTGGAGCCAACCGGCTTCTTCCCCATCGTGATCTCCGCGTTGGCGGCGGCCGCACTGGGCCGGTTGGTGAGCCTGCCCGCCGCCATGTTCGGGGGCCTGGCGCTGGGGGTGGTCACCACCCAGATGCGCACGCACGTTCCCCGCGACAACGTCATCTTGGCCGAGTTGCAAGGACCGGCTCTGCCCTACGTGATGCTGTTCGCCATCATCGTGTTCTGGCCCGCCATCCGCCGCCAGGCCGCCGGCGCCGACCCGCTGCTCGGTGTGTCTCCGCCCCCGCCCGCGCTGGCCGCCACCAGTCGTGGTCGAGGCATGACCATCTACACCCGCATCATTGCCCTGGCCTTTTTCACCGCGGTGGGCATCTGGACCTTCGCCTACGCCAACAACTTCTGGATCTCCCGCATCACCCACTCGGTGATCTTCTCCATCATCTTTTTGTCCATCGTGGTGTTCACCGGCCTCGGCGGCCAGATCGCCCTGTGCCAGGTGACCTTTGCGGCCATCGGCGCGTTCGGGGCCATGCAGTTCGCCCAGCGCTGGGACATCTCGGTAATCGTGGGCATGGTGGCGGGTGCGGCCATCGCCGCCGCGGTGGGCGCGGTGCTCAGCATTCCGGTCATGCGCCTGGGCGGCATCTGGCTGGCCATCGCCACCCTGGCCTTCGCCTTGTTCTTCCACGACGTGTTGGTGAAGTACAGCTGGGTGGGCGGCTCTTTGTTCCACGGCCGGGGCGTGCCCCGGCCCGAGTTCTTGGGCGTCGACTTCTCCAGCCGGGAGAACTTCCTGATCTTGTGTATCGCCATCTTGGTGCTGGTGGGGGTGCTGGTCATCCTCATCCGCGAGAGCAGTACCGGCATGGCCCTGCGGGCGTTGCGGGGCTCGGAGACCGCGGCCGAGTCCATCGGGATCATCTCCTGGCGGTCGCGGGTCATCGTGTTCTCGGTGTCGGCCGCCATCGCCGCCATTGGCGGAGGGCTGTTGGCCATGGAGGAGAAGCTGGTGGGATACGAGGCCAACTTCGACCCCCAGACCGGTCTGTTCTGGCTGGTGATCGTGGTGGTGCTGGGCGCCCGCACCGTGGAGGGCGGTATCCAGGCCGGCGTCGCCTTCGTGATATTCCCCGAGCTAGTGCTCGACCGCTGGCTGGGGCTGCATGGGGCGTGGCGGTATGTACTGTTCGGCTTCGCCGCCATCTCCTTCGCCCGCCACCCCGAGGGTCTGCTCGAGCACGGCAAGCGCCGCTCGCAGGCCCTGATGCAACGGGCTTTCGGACGCCGCCAGCCGGCCGTGGTCGCCGCCGGCCCTGGAGTCGACACCGCTACCGACGCGGGAGATGAGCCATGAGCCTGCTGGTGGCCGACGGCATCACCAAGCGGTTCGCCGGCATCACCGCCGTCGACGATGTGCGCGTCGCGCTCGACGCGGGGGAGCGGGTCGGCCTGATCGGTCCCAACGGCGCGGGCAAGACCACCCTGTTCAACTGCCTTTTGGGTCTGCTGCGCCCCGACGCCGGATCGGTGAGCTTCGACGGCCAAGACATCACCCGCCTACCCGTCTACCGCCGGGCCCGCCTGGGCATCGGGCGCACCTTCCAGCGGGTGGAGCTGTTCAGCGGCTCGTCGGTGCGCGACCACCTGCTGTTCGCCCACCGCATCCGCAGCGGCACCGGCGCCCTGTGGAAGGACGTGCTCGGCCTCGGCCTGCCCAAGCCCGCCGAAATGGAGCGCTGCGACGCCCTGCTGGAAAGCCTCGGTTTGGGGGGCATGGGTGACGAGCCCATCGAGGCTCTCAGCCTGGGCCAGAGCCGGTTGGTGGAGGTGGCCCGGGCCCTCATGACCCAGCCCCGGGTGGTGCTGCTCGACGAGCCCTCCTCAGGCCTCGACCGCGACGAGACCAACGCATTGGCCGATACCCTGGCCCGCATCCAGGCCGAGCAGGGCTTCGGCCTGCTGCTGGTGGAGCACGACGTGGAGCTGGTGGCCTCGTTCACCGAGCGCACCTACGTGCTCGACTTCGGCAAGCTCATCACCCATGGCTCCACTCCCGATGTGATGCGCAACGACCAGGTTCGGGCCGCCTACCTGGGCGACTTCGTGGCAGGCACGCAATGACCGGCCCTGGCGACACCACCGCCAGCCCCGCCGCCGAGATGGCCAACGGAAACGGCAACACCGTCGCCACCCCCGCCCCCCTGGTGATCCCGGCGCTGGAGCTACGCCACGTCAACGCCGCCTACGGGCCGTTCCGGGCGCTGTTCGACGTGTCGCTGTCGGTGGGGGAGGGCGAGACCGTTGCCCTTTTGGGCCGCAACGGCGCGGGCAAGACCACCGTCGCCCGGGTGGCCAGCGGCCTGGTGGTGCCCACCGAGGGCGAGGTGATGGTAGACGGCAACGACTTCACCAAGGTGCGGACCCACCGCTACGCCAAGGCCGGCGTGGTCCACGTACCCGAGGGCAGGGCCGTGTTCTCCGACTTCACGGTGGAGGAGAACCTCACCCTGGCCTTCTCCCGAACCCACGACCGCTCCGGGGTGCGCGACGCCCTGACCCGGGCCTTCGAGCTGTTTCCCCCCATCGCCCAGCGCCGCCGTCAGATCGCCGGCACCCTGTCGGGCGGCGAGCAGCGCATGCTGGCCATGGCCCGGGTGCTGGTGGATACCCCCCGGCTGCTCATCGCCGACGAGCTGTCGCTGGGCCTGGCCCCCATCGTCACCGACGAGGTCTACGCCACCCTCGCCCGCATCCGCGAGGCCGGCACCGCACTGTTGATCGTCGAACAGCACATGGGCCACGCCCTTGCCCTGTGCGACCGGGCCATCCTCTTAGACCACGGCACCATCACCTGGCAGGGTCCCTCCGCCGAAGCCGCCGACGCCATCGGCACCGCACTGTTTGACACCAGTGGCACATAGTCCATACTGGGAATATGGACACCAAGACCGTTGAGTTCGATCCGTTTAGCCGGGATTTCTTCGACGATCCCTACGACACCTACGCCGACCTGCGGGATCACGCCCCCTGCTACTACAGCGAGCAGTACGACTTCTACGCGCTGAGCCGCTTTGACGACGTGGTGACCGCTCACCGCGACTTCGAGACCTTCACCTCCACCCACGGCCAGACCTACGAGCAGCTCTCGTCGGGCGAGCCCTCAGACATGGGGTCGATCATCTCCATGGACCCGCCCGAGCACACCCGCTATCGCAAGCTGGTGTCCCGCTCGTTCACTCCCCGCTCCATTGGCAACTATGAGGCCTTGGTCCGGGAGATCATCAGCGGCTACCTCGACCCGCTCATGGGCCGGCGCCAGTTCGACATCCTCGAGGAGTTTGCCGCCCCGTTCCCCGTCGAGATCATCTCCACCATCCTGGGGGTGCCCGCCGAAGACCGCCAGCAGATCAGGCACTGGACCGACGAGATGCTCCACCGCGAGGAGGGCTCGGCCATGGGCAGTCGGGCCGCCGCCGAGGCGGGCATGGCCCAGGGCATGTACCTGTTCCAGCTCTCCCAGCAGAAGCGGGCTGAGCCGGCCGAAGACATGCTGACTGCTTTGATCGAGGCCGAAGTGGAGACCGAGGACGGACAGACCACCCACCTCGACGACGCCGAGATCGCCGGATTCGGCACGCTGTTGGCCGCCGCTGGCTCCGAGACGGTCACCAAGCTGGTGGGCAACGCAGTGGTGCTGTTCGGTCGCCACCCCGACCAGTGGGCCAAGGTGCTGAACGACCCCTCCGTCATAGGAAACGCGGTGGAGGAGATCCTCCGCTACTGGGCGCCCTCCCAGTACCAGGGCCGCTACTCAACCGTCGACTCCGAATGGCACGGGGTGACCATCCCCAAGGACAAGCCCGTCTTCCTGATTACCGGGGCGGCCAACCGCGACCCTCGCCGCTACGACGATCCCGACCGCTTCGACATCACCCGCGAGCCCGGCCTGGCCGTCGGCCTGGGCCACGGCCTCCACGTGTGTTTGGGCGCGGCCCTGGCCCGCCTGGAGAGCCGGGTGGCCATCGAGGAGATAGCCCGCCGCTGGCCCGCCTTCGAGGTCAACGAAGAAGGACTGCGCCGAGTGCAGATGTCCAACGTGGCCGGCTACTCCTCGGTGCCGATCACCGTGTCCTAGCCGAAAACAAAACGACCCCCGCCCGGTAGAGCCGGACGGGGGTCGCTTCGATCTAGTCGGTTATGGGGCGAACGTGCCGGTCTCGCCCTCGTAGTCGATCACGTCGCTGATGGGCACGTAGCGGGCGCCGTCTTCGTCCACCACCAATTCTTCGATGCGCCCGGCTTCCACCATGTAGGAGTCGTTGGCTCCATCCATGGCCCGCGGCGTGTTGCCGATCGCGCCCCTGGAGTCGAAGCTCATTTGCCACATGGCCTGCATCAAGTTGGTGCGGTTGATGCCGCCGTCCATGTCGACCGCGTCCAGCAGAACCTCGTGCAGGATCTCGCCGAAGATGTAGCCCAGGGCGTGGGATTCAGCATCGGGGTCAACACCCTGGCTCTCCAGTGCGCCCCGCACAAACTGCACCCATTCGTCGTCGGCCA
The DNA here is from genome assembly GCA_026708015.1 of bacterium. NCBI lineage: Bacteria > bacterium. The sequence continues at coordinate 17,699 of JAPOVT010000002.1, read as the reverse complement.
GCGAGGCATCAGATAGGTCCTTTTGGGTGTTCACCAAGCGGATCCCGTTGGCCAGCGGCCCTATAGGCGCCCAGAACAGGGCGATGCGCTGGCACCCATTGGCCACCAGCACCAGCGGCTCCCACGCAATGGTGGCCGTCTGGAGCACCGCTTGGACGCAGAAGGCCCCCGATGAGGCCACCAGCAGCACGTCGGCATCGCTGGCCGCCAGGGTGGTCACATCTGGGCCTACGGAATCGGCCTGCGGGTCGTGCTGAACCTCGTCCACCACGTCCAGGCCCAAGCCGGGAGCGCACTCGTTGAAGGCCACCCGCCAGGCCTCCCCGGCGTCGTTGTCTAGCGACAAGATGGCCACCGTGGCCCCCGAGCCGATTTCATCGGCCACGTGCTGGCACCAGATCCGGGCCTCGGTCTCATAAGACATCAGCGCCCCGGTGGTCCACGGGTAGTTGTTGGGGTCGCCCCACTCCGGCAGGCCGGTCAGGTTGAGCAGCTGGGGAATGCAGTTCTCGTTCAACAGGTCGTGGACGGCCAGGTTGTTGGGGCTGCCCAGAATCCCGGCAAATCCCAACAGATTCTCAACGTCGATCATCTCTTCCACGTTGGTCTTGGTGCGGGCGGCGACGTAGCCGTCGTCTCGGCTCACCATCACCACGTTGCGGCCGTCGATCGGGCCCACGTGGTCGAAGTAGAGCTGCACACCGTCGCTGATGGTGCCGAACCCGGCCAGCGCGCCCGAACGGGGCAGGCTGCTGCCGAAGCGGATCTCGGTATCGGTAACACCCTGATAGTTGTCCCACTCGTCGGGGCACTCGGTGATGTCGATCATCGCGCCGCCGCCCAACTCCACGATGTTGGGATCAGACGGCTCCTCGGGCTCAGGCGCAGGCGCGGGCTCATCCTCGTCCTCGGGCTCAGCAGCGGGCGCGGGCTCATCCTCGTCCTCGGGCTCTGGCGCGGGCGCGGGCTCGTCCTCGTCCTCGGGCTCGGGCGCGGGCTCGTCCTCGGGAGCGGCCGGCGCCGGCTCGCTCACCGGTGCGTCATCGCCGTCGTTGCCGCAGGCACTGGCCACTAGCGCGAACACAGCAAAAAGCGCGAGCAAGATTCGCCAAGACTTCGTCATGGGGTTGTCCCTTCTTGGATGGGTTCTCCGTTTGGAGCAGCCCCGTAACCCTACGCGGATATAGCGACAATTACAGCCCCGAAGAGCTCATCCAGTCGATCCTGTTGGGGGCTGGGGGGCCACCGGCATAAGCCGGGACTTGATGCGGCGGAACCCCTGGGCCGCACCACCGGGCAGCGCAAAGATGATGGCGATCAGCAGCCCGCCCAGAATGGCCGTGCCGTACGGCCCCTCCAAGGCCACATCGGTGCCGGGAAGGGTCTGGGTCTGACTCGACCAAACCGGCACGAACTGGATGGCCAAACCGCCCACCACCGCGCCGTGCAGCGTTCCCGCGCCGCCCACGATCAGTCCCACGATCAGCAGAATGGCCATCGAGAAGCCGAACTCGTCGGGCCCCACGAACCCCGAATGCATGGCCAGCATGGTCCCGGCCACCCCGCCCACCGCTGCGCTGATCCCGAAGCTCAGCGTCTTGTAGGCGGCCAGATTCACGCCGTTGGCCGCCGCACCCAGCTGGTTGTCCCGAATAGCCACCAGGGCCCGCCCCACCCGGCTGGCCAGAATGTTGCGCACCAGCCAGAAGCACACCAGCGCCACAATCACCAAAAGGAAGTACTTGTACACCGCCTCCTCCTGGCGGCCGGTCAGCCCGTCGGGCACCCGCGACCCCACTCCCGGAATGGCATGGAGCCATCCGGTCACCGTGTCCAGCGGCGCCCACGTCGGCGGCTCCAAATCGCTCTCGATCAAAAGCCCGTTGCTCCCCCCGGTGCGGTCCTTAATCTCATCAAGACGGATGATCGACGGGAACACCGCGGCCACCGCAAAGGTCAACAGCCCCAGATACAGCCCCTGGATGCGCAGGGCGGGGATCCCGAACAGCACGCCGAACACGAAGAGCCCCGGAACCACCACCCCGAGGGTCGACAGATACGACCAGTGGAACTCGTTCACCAGCACCGCGGTCAGGTACGCCCCCGACCCCACGAAGAAGCTGTGGCCCAAGGAGAGCTGCCCGCTGTAGCCGGTGGCGATGTTCAACCCCAATATGGCCACCATCAAGGCGATGGCCTGGCTGAGGTTGCCCAGCCCGAACGTGTAGCGGTTGCCGAAGATGGTCGGGCTGTAGGTTTCGGCGATCAGAAACGGAATCAGCGCCACCACCAGGGCAAACAGCACCCAGCCGATGATCTGGCGTCGCCGGTGTTGGCGGCTGCCCGCGGCCACCGAGCCCATGGCGCGCATCACACCCGCTCCACCCGGGTCGATCCGAACAGCCCCGTCGGCCGCACCAGCAGCACCACCAAGATCACCGCCACCGCGGTGGCCAGGGCCAGCTCACTCAGGTCCAAGAACGTCACCAGCAGGTTGCGGGCCAATCCCACCACCAGTCCGCCGATCACCGCCCCCACCAAGCTGTCCAAACCGCCCAGGGCCGCGGCGGCCAGCGAGAAGATCAGCACCCGCAGCATGATGGAGGGCTCGAGCAGCAGTTCGGGCACCACCAGCGCCCCGCCCAGGGTGCCGATGGACGCGGCCAGCGCCCATCCGAACCCCAGCGTCGGCCCCACTCGGATGCCCACCAGCCGGGCCGATTCCAGGTTCGACGACACCGCCCGAAACGCCAATCCGATCTTGGTGCGCGACAGCAGCAGATACAGCAGCCCCACCACCGCGAACACCGTGCCCAGGTTGCCAATTGTGCGCCAGGTGAGCTGGGCGATGCCCCATTCGATGGGCGCGCCGCTGGGGAACATGCTGGGCAGGCTTCGGGTGCGGAACCCCCACACGATCCCCACCGCCGAGTCGATGATCAACAAAAGCCCCAGCGTCACGATCACCAGGGGCAGCACGTGGTCGGGCGGGAACGGCCGGATGAACACCCGCTCAACAAACATCGCCACCGCCGAGCTGGCCACCATGGCGCACACCACCGCCACGGCCACCGGCAAGCCCTGTTCCACGCTGAAGATGTAGGCCAGGTACACCCCCAGAAGGGCCAGCGAGCCCTGGGCGAAGTTGATGAACCCGGTGGACTTGTAGATCATCACCAGCGCCAGCGCCACCGAGGCGTAAGTGGCCCCGTCGCTCAGCCCCCTAAAGAACTGGGCCAGCCACAGCTCCCCGTTGGACAGCTTGTCGAGGGTGATGTCGAACACTCCGAGCACAGAGGCCAATACCTGCATCGCTAATACCCCAGGTACGCCCGGCGGACACTGTCATCGGCGGCCAACTCGTCGGCGGGGCCCGACAGGGCTACCTCCCCGGCCTCCAGCACATAGGCCACATCGGCCACCCCCAGGGCCAGGCTGGCGTTCTGCTCCACCACCAGCATGGTGGTCCCGGCGGCGGCGTTGATGGCGGTGAGCTGCTCGAACAGCGATCGGGTGATCATCGGCGCCAACCCCAGCGACGGCTCGTCCAACAGCAAAAGCGACGGCCGCAGCATCAGCGCCCGGGCGATGGCCAGCATCTGCTGCTCGCCCCCGCTCAGACTGCCGGCGGCCTGATTGCGCCGCTCGCCCAGCACCGGGAAGGTCTGGAACCACTGCTCCACATCGGCCCGCACCTCCGCGTCGGTGCGCACGAACGCCCCCGCCATCAGGTTCTCCTCCACCGAGAGATCGGGGAACGTCCCCCGCCCCTGGGGCACATGGGCCACCCCCCGGCGCACGATGTCGGCGGTGCGCCGCCCCGACAGCTCCTCGCCGGCCAGCCGCACCGAGCCCTCGGTCGACACCATGGCGCAAAGCGCCCGCAGCGTGGTGGTCTTGCCCGCCCCGTTGGCCCCCAAGATCACCGCGATCTGCCCCTCGTCCACCGAGAAGTCGATGCCGTGCAGCACCTGGATGTCGCCGTAGGCCGCCTTCAGCCCAGACACCTCCAGATATGGCCTGCTCATTGCTCGGCCCCCAGGTAGGCCTCCACCACCGCCGGGTCGTTCTGCACCTGGGCGGGGGTTCCCTCGGCGATCTTGGCCCCGAAGTCCAACACCACCACTTTGTTGGACACCCCCATAACCATCCCCATGTGGTGCTCCACCAAAAGCAGCGTCAGCGAGTGCCGCTGGGCCAGCGCCACCAACAGGTCGGCCAGTTCGCCCACCTCGGTCTGGGTCAGGCCGGTGGCCGGCTCGTCCAGCATCAGCAGCCGGGGCCGGCCCATCAGCGCCCGGGCCAGCTCAACCCGCTTCAGGGTGCCGAACGGCAGCCCCGCCGCGGGGTGGAAGGCCACGTCGGTGAGCGACAGCTCCTCCAGCGCATCCCACGCGGTTTGGGCCAGCGAGGCCTCCTCCCGGCCCGACCCCCAGCGCAGCGCGGCCCGCAGGGCGCCGATGCTGGAGCGGTGGTGGGCGCCCACCATCACGTTCTGCATCACGGTCATGCCCGGCCAAAGGGCCAGGTTCTGGAAGGTACGCCCGATGCCCAAACCGCTGATGGCGTGGGCCGGGCGGGCCAGCAGGTCGGCGCCTTCAAACGCCACTGCGCCCTCTTGGGCGTCGTACACCCGGCTGACCACGTTGAACAAGGTGGTCTTGCCCGCCCCGTTGGGCCCGATCAGCCCGCAGATGCTGCCTTCGTCCACGGTGAACGACAGGTCCCGCAGCGCGGTGACCCCCCCGAACCGCACCGTGACCCCCGTCACATCCAACAACGCCATAACCCTCCCGACCCTACTTCGCCGGGGTGACAGGGCCGGGAAGTCTCACCCCCCGATAAGGCTGGCGATGGCCCAGATGACGATCACCAGGCCCACCACAATCATCACCACGCTGCGCCCCACCTTCGGGGTCGCAGGCTCATCAGGGGCGCCCGGCGGCGGTGGTATGTCGGGCCGGCCCGTCCGGCGCTTGCGGGGCCCCTCAGGATTGATCAGCGCGGCGATGTTCCCCACCGCCAGCGCACCCCCCAGCGCCAACAACAAGAAGGTGATGATCTCCGGCCCGCCCAGCACCCTCCTAGTCTCGCGCCCCGCGCCGCGCGCCTCTTATATTTATATGGGGCGATGCACGGAGACCGCGTAGTCGCCGCCCGCCCACTGCCCTCGCTCCCACGTTGAGTACCGCTCCGCCAAGGCAAGGCCTGCCGCTGCGCAGTCGGCGTCGTACTGCGCCAGGGAGTAGCCCCCGCCCCGCAGCTGGAACCCTGCCACGAACGCACCGCCGGGGGAGAGGTGCGCGGCACAGCGCCCCACCACCGCGGCCTCTGTCCCCGGCCCGGTGAACAGCAGCACGTTCCCCGCCATCACCAGCGCGTCGAACGACTCGCCCAAATCAAACGAGGCCAAATCCAACTGGTGCCATGCCAATTCCGGCGTCTTGGCCCGAGCCCCCGAGATCATCTCGTCGTCGATGTCCACCCCGGCCACGTCATACCCCCGCCGGGCCAGCTCAATGGCAACCCGCCCCGTCCCGCAGCCCGCGTCCAACACCCGCCCAGAGCCCCCCAACAGCAAGTCCACAAAATCAGCCTCCCCATGCGGATTGTGCCCCTCAGCCTCCAGCCGCTCCCACCGGGCGTCATAGTCACGCCCCGACATCCGTCCACCCCAAACAGACCCCACCGGCGTCGTCTCCTAAATGCCAATAATGCGCACGTTTCGGGCGAATGCCGCCAATGCACGCAGGTCGTCGTAATCAGAGGTCAGCACCATGCCTCCCGGCTCTGCCGCAGCAACCACCAGAGCATCCACCGCCGACCCCTTCTGCGCCCGGGTTCGCAACCAGCCCGCCCGCCGGGTTAGCCCTACGTCAATCACTTCCAATACATCGCAGGACTTGAGCAGAAGATTCACCCTTGCATCTCTTCCTGCGTGGCCCTGCAAGCACTCAACCAACACCGGCGACGGCACCATCGGCGGCCATAGCCCTTCACGTTGGAACCCTCCAATTACATCAGCGGCTTGCAGTGTTGTGCTGGCGAGAAACGAGACCCCGCCCGAATCGACTACGAGGGCCACTAGCTGGCGGTCTGCTCAGAGTGTCCTAAAGCCTGGTCTATGAGGTTCTTGGCCCAGGCCTCGCTTTCTGGGGTAGATGGCCCCACCTCGGCCCGCAGCTCCTCCAAGTACTCCTCCCCGGCCTTGATCAGCTCAAGCCGTCGAATCTCATCCCGTACGGCCTTCTGCAACATTTCAGAAGCGGGGAAACCGTGTTCTTTGACTGCCGCATGTAGATCATCCGGCAAATAAACCTGCATCCTTGGCATACGCCTAACTATACACACATTCACCGTTTAGTCGATTCTCGTTTTCCCGCCAAGCTGACCGGGACCGGCCTGCCGGTCATGGGAGTGGGGTGAGATGAATGCCTTTCATTGGGGGGATGTCATCGTCGCCTTCGGCGAGTTTGATGGCAGCCCAGTCGCGCAAAACTGATTCCAGTTCGGCGAGAGCTTCTTCCTTGGCTTCCCCAACATCCGTCCACCCCAAGTCGATCCCACCCGCCGAGCATGTCACACCCTGCTGAGATGTCGCAGTAGCAACCGAATCCTATTGTAGTTGCGTTTTGGTTGCGATACGCTGGCGATGTGCTCTACCTCGAAGATCTGCTGGAAGCGGATCTCTCCACCGCATCAAAAAGAGCTGCCCAGGAGATACCCGACATCGTCGCCGCACTCGATCAACTCGTTCCCCGGGTCCAGAGCTCGCACGACTTGGCCACGGTTCGACGCTTCGACTCCTACATCGACATGGCTGCGCAATGGCTGGCCAACCTTCAGGCACGTCGGCCCGATGCTCATCCCCCTCTCTTTTTCCTGTATGAGCAGCTTCGGAAAACCACAGACACGCTGCCGTGGACAATCCCATCAGACGACGGGCTCGGTGTGGCCACTGCGCTGGTCGACAAGTTGAGGGGTCTCGCTGGAGGGCTGCGACAGGAGTGCGTGCGGCCCCGCGACGATATCGACGAGTATTTCTTCTCTCGCTTCTGCAAGGCCCTAGCCCAAGCGCAACAGGACCAAGAGGGCGGCGAGCCATTGCGGCGGACTATGGAAATCCTCAATCTGTCGAAGAGCGACGTCGGCCACCTCATGGGAGTCAGCCGCCAGGCGGTCGACAAGTGGCTGCTCGCTGGTCCTCCCGCTGATCGAGCCCCCAAGATCGGCGCAATCGCCGAACTCGCCGACATCCTTCGGTACCGCCTTCTCCCCGGCCTGCCCGAAGAAGTTGTGCGACGGCCAGCCGAAGCCTACGAAGGGCGCACCATGCTCGATTTGATCGCCAACGACGAGCACGAATGGCTGCTGCAATCCACCAAAGACAGCTTCGACTTCAGCCGGGTCGCCTGACCGTGCAAATCACTCCAATAGGTGGCCAATATTTCCGCGTCGCCGACCCAGAATGGGCCGACCCGCTCGACCCATCATTCTCGTCACGTCCCCCTGGACGGCGATGGAACCCGCCGGGTCTTTCCTGCCTCTATTTGAACCACGATGTAGACACTGCCCGGGCCAACGTTCGCCGACAATTCGAAGGTTTGCCCTTCAGCCCTGAATCCCTTGACCCGGCCACTGCACCTCAACTTGTCGAGGTGAATGTCCCCTCGGGACAAGCCGCCGATGCCCACACCTCCCACGGGCTCGCCGCCCTAGGCCTGCCCGCCACCTACCCCCACGATGCCAACGGAGCCGTCATCTCCCACGCGATCTGCCAACAAATTGGCCAAGCCGCCTTCGACGCCAACCTCGACGGCATCGACTACCGCTCAGCCACCCCCGGCGGCACCCGCGAGATGGCTTGGTTCCCCCGCAATTCTCAACCTGCCCAAACATCACTCCGCCACTTCGACCAATGGTGGTAACGAGAACCACCCGATAAACGCTGTCACAGGCTGCCGGTAGTCTGACGCCGTGGCTTCCCCGATCCACGCCGAGGCCGGTGTGTTGGCCGACGTCGGCTTTGAGTTTCACCCCGCGGTGGCGGCATGGTTTGAGCAGCGGTTTCCGGACGGGCCGACGGAGGCCCAGGCCCAGGGGTGGCTGGCCATCGCCTCGGGCCAAGACACGCTGATCGCCGCGCCCACCGGGTCGGGCAAGACCCTGGCCGGGTTCCTCATCGCCATCGACAACCTCTACAAGCGCCACGCCCAAGGCCAAACGGTGGCCAAGACCAGCCAGGTGGTGTACGTGTCGCCGCTCAAGGCGCTGGCCACCGACATCGCCGAGAACCTGGAGCGCCCCTTAGCAGAGATCGCCGAGATCGCCCGGGAACAAGGCCATGAGCCCCCGCCGCTTACGGTGGCGGTGCGCACCGGCGACACCCCGGCCCACACCCGGGCCGCCATGATCAAAAAGCCGGCCAACTTCGTGGTCACCACCCCCGAGTCGCTCTACCTGCTGGTGACCGCGGCCAAGAGCCGTGAGGTGCTGCGCACCGTGGAGACGGTGATCGTCGACGAGATCCACGCCACCGCCCGAGACAAGCGGGGCAGCCACCTGGCCCTCACCCTCGAGCGCCTTGAGCACGCCGCCGACGTCCGCCCCACCCGAATCGGCCTGTCGGCCACCCAGCACCCCATCGCCACCATCGCCGACCTGCTCACCGGCGTCCCCGCCAACCGGTCCGACAACGGCGCCGGCTCCACCGAGTCTGGCGCCGCCGAACCCGCCACCCAGTGCACCATCGTCGACACCGGCCATCAGCGAAACCTCGACATCGCCTTGGAGCTGATCGACGACGAGCTCGACGCCGTGGTCTCCCATGCCCAGATGGACCAGATCCTCGACCGCATGGCCACCCTCGTCGGCGAGCACCACACCACCATCGTGTTCGTCAACACCCGCCGCATGTCCGAGCGCATCGCCCACCAGCTGGCCGAGCGCCTGGGCGAAGACGCGGTGGCCGCCCACCACGGCTCCCTGTCAACCGAGCGTCGCATCCGTACCGAGCACCGCCTCCGGGCTGGCGACCTAAAAGCCCTGGTGGCCACCGCGTCTCTGGAGCTGGGCATCGACATCGGCCCCGTGGAGCTGGTATGCCAGGTGGGCTCCCCTCGCAGCATCGCCACCTTCCTCCAGCGGGTGGGCCGCTCCAACCACAGCCGCCACGGCACCCCCAAGGGCCGCCTGTGGCCCCTCACCCGCGACGAGCTCATCGAGTGCCTCGCCCTCATCCACGCCGTGAACCAGGGCCAGCTCGACGCCGTTCGCCCCCCTGAAGCCCCCCTCGACATCCTGGTGCAGCAGCTCATCGCCGAGGCCGCCGCCGACGACAACCACACCACCGGCGGCCTCTACGACATGTTCACCAAGGCCGCCCCCTACGCCAGCCTCACCAAAGACCAGTTCGACGAGGCCATTGAGCAGGCCGCCAAAGGAGTGGTCACCGGCCGAGGCCCCCGGGGCGCCTACCTCCACCACGACTCCATCAACCAGGAGGTGCGGGGCAAACGGGGGGCCCGGCTGGCCGCTCTCACCTCCGGGGGCGCCATCGGCGAGAACGGCGACTACCGGGTGGTGGCCGAGCCCGACGACACCTTCATCGGCACGGTCAACGAAGACTGGGCGGTGGAGTCGATGGCCGGCGACATCTTCTTGTTGGGCTCCCACTCCTGGCGCATCAAGCAGGTGGCCGCCGGCACCGTGCGGGTGATCGACGCCGGCGACGCCCCGCCCACCGTCCCCTTCTGGCTGGGCGAGGCCCCCGCCCGCACCGCCGAGCTGTCCCAGCAGGTGTCCGATCTGCGCGCCTATATATACAGCCTCCTCTCGCAAGCCCCGAACGCCGACCCCCTCGACACTGAAGCCTTCGAAGCTGGCGCCCTGGAAGCCGCCGCCCAATTCGCCCAAGCCCACGACACGACAAACGAGATCGCCGAGCAGGCCGTGGCCTACATCGCCGCGGCCCAAGCCGCCCTAGGCACCGTCCCCACCCACACAAACATCGTGTTCGAGCGCTTCTTCGACGACACCGGCGGCCAGCAGCTCGTGGTCCACAGCCCCTACGGGGGGCGCATCAATCGAGCTTTCGGGCTGGCGCTGCGCAAGCGCCTCTGCCGCCGCTTCGACTTCGAGCTTCAGGCGGCGGCCAACGACAACGCCATCATCTTGTCGCTCGGCCCCCACCACAGCTTCCCCCTCAGCGACGTCCCCCAGTTCCTGCACCCTGACTCGGTGGAGGAGGTGCTGACCCAGGCCGTGCTGGATTCGCCCATGTTCGCCGCCCGCTGGCGGTGGAACCTCAACCGGGCCCTGGTGGTGCTGCGCAGCCGGGGCGGAAAGCGCAACCCGCCCCCCATCCAGCGCATGGAGGCCGACGACATCATGGCCGCCGTGTTCCCCGGTGCGGCGGCCTGCCAGGAGAACGTGGCCGGCCCCATCGAGATCCCCGATCACCTGCTGGTGCGCCAAACCCTCTACGACACCCTCCATGAGGCCCTCGACGTTGACGGCCTCAAGAAACTCCTCACCGACATCCGCTCCGGCGCGGTCCGCACCCACTTCTGCGACACCGCCGAGCCCTCCCCCCTCAGCCACGAAATAGTCAACGCCCGCCCCTACGCCTTTTTGGACGACGCCGAGATCGTCGACCGCCGCACCAACGCCGTCACCGTCCCCCGAGGCCTGCGCCCCCGAAGCGACCAACAGCCCCCCACCCTGGATGCCTCAACCCTCTCTCAAATCGCCCCCGATGCCATCGCCCAAGTAGTCGAGGAGATAACCCCCGACCCCAGAACCCCCGATGAGCTCCACGACCTGCTGACCACCCAAGTAGTCACCCGCCCCAACCCCACCTGGCAAGAGCTCTACGAAGCCCTGAAATCCAAAAACCGGGTCTGCACCTTAAAGAACCAAGACGAAAACCCCCTCTGGACCACCACCGAACTTGCCGAAACCGCCCTAACCCCCGAAAAAGCCACCGAAACCATCCGAGGCCACCTAGAAGCCACCGGCCCCACCACCCCCGAACAACTTGCAGACAAAACAGCCCTAGACCTTCCGACGGTCAATCAAGCACTGGCCGCCCTCGAATCCGAAGGGGTGGCAATGCGCGCTGACCACCTCCCCTCTCCAACAAAAAAGGGGGGTGCTCCCACCGAAGGTGTGACGGGGGGTGGCGCCGGTGGCGGACCTGGCCGCTCCGACGGCCAGGCCGCTTCCGGTGACAGGACCCGCCGGCACACCGGGGGAACAGAAACATGGTGCTCCCGAAGACTCCTCCAACGAATGTCTTATCTATCTCGAAGACAAAAACGCGCCTCTATACAAGCCGCCTCCCCCCAAGACTTCATGCGCTTCCTCCTCGACTACCACCACCTAACTCCAGACAGCACAGTCCGAGGCCGCCCCGGCCTCGCCAAAGTCCTCGAGCAGCTCCAAGGCCTCGACCTTCCCGCCGGCGCCTGGGAAAAGCAGATCATTGCCAAACGACTCCCCGACTATGACCCCCTGTGGCTCGACGAACTCTGCTACCGCGGCGAGCTGGCCTGGCTCCGCCTAACGCCCCCCAACACGCCGGCCAAGGCCAACTCAATGGCTCCCCGCAAAGCCACCCCCATCACCCTCGTGTTCCGAGAAGACCTCCATTGGCTCCTGGCCGCCGCCCGCACCAACAGCCCCGAGCCCCCCGAAGCCGGCCCCGTCCAAGAAATCGCCGACATCCTCCAGTCCCAAGGCGCCAGTTTCCTGCCCGATCTGGCCGGCGCCACCCACCGCCTGCCCGACGACATCGAAAGAGCCCTGTGGAACGGCGTCGCCCTCGGCCTGTTCACCGCCGACGGCTTCGCCGCGGTGCGGGCCCTGCTCAACCGCAGCAGCCGTCGACCTACCCGCCATCGCTCGGGCCAGAACCTGCGCTCCCAAGCCCTTCGCACTCGGGCCATGCGCATGAATCGCACCTTTAACAATGGCGCGTCTCGCGAAACCCACGCCGCCCCCGGCCGCTGGTCCCTGGTTCCCCCACCCGAAGAGCTCCCCGCCGACGACTTGGCCGAGGCCGTCGCCCAGCAACTGCTGGCCTGCTGGGGCGTGGTGTTCCGCAGCCTCGCCCACCACCCCGCCACCCCCACCGCAACCCCGTGGCGAGACATCCTCAAGGCCCTGCGCCGCTTCGAAGACCGCGGCATCGTCAGAGGCGGCCGCTTCGTAGCTGGCCAAAGCGGCGAGCAGTTCGCCCTCCCCGCCGCCGCCGACCAACTCCAAAAGGTCCGCCGCCACCCCCTCACCGGCCAGCAAACAACCATCGCCGCCTGCGACCCCCTCAATCTCACCGGATTCCTCTTCGAAGGCCCAAGAACCCCCGCCACCCCCAACAACACCCTCACCTACATAGATGGAGTGCCTTCGCCCCAATAGGGGAGATCCCCAGGAGTCGCGATAGCTGCTCTATCGGTACACGTCTCGACGATGGCCCACTCGCAAGACCACGATCTCTCGTTTCGTCTCTTCAACCCGATATAGCACTCGATAGGTGCCCCGCCGGGCGCTCCACAGCCCTTCAAGCTCGTTCCTCAGCGCCACGCCCACTCGCCGGGGATTCTCCAGCAATGGCCCGGTAATCAACTCGATCACGGCGGAGGCCACCGACTCGGGCAATTCGTTGGCGATTGCCTTGGCCGCCGGCCGGGCCACCACCAGCTCAAACGAAGAGTCGCTCACGAGGGGCGCAGTGCCCTAACGGCCTCAACCCCGCGGACAACGTCGCCCTCCAGATAAGCGCGGTGTGCTTCGGCAAGCTGCGCCACCACCTCTTCGTCTCCCAGTATCTCCAAGGTCTCCTCAAGCGACTCGAGATCCTCGGGACTCACAAGCACCGCGGCTGGCGAGCCGTTGCGGGTGATTACCACCCGTTCATGATGCGTATTCACCCGTTCGATGAACTCGGAGAACCGATCTCGCACTGTGCGCAACGACTCGCTTGACATGACCACAATTGTGCCACACCGATTGCGAAAACACACCCCCTCTTCCAACTAGGTGGCTGAGCGCCCCACTCCCGCCACCCCCAACAACACCCTCCCCTACACCGACGGCGTGCCCGGATCTTCTGGCTAGAACCAACCAACAAGTCGACAGAGAATCTGTCACCACCTCTCTTTAGAATGGCCGGTATGCTTGAGATGTCCCAAAGATGGAGGAAGGTTAGATGAGCACTCCAACAGACCTGGTCGCGCCTGGGGACGAGTCGGTCGTTTTTGTAACTGAGGAAGACCTGCGGCAAGGGACTGATTTGGCACTTGCGGAGCTACAGATGAGCTACGAAGAGCTTGAGACCTGTGCAAGAGACGACGATTTTCCGTCGCACAAGGCTCGGCTCACCTGGTTCATGATCGCTCCGCAAATTGAAAACTGCTGATCTTGCCCGGCTGGCCCGGGAATTTGCCGACCAAATTCAAGACCTGCTGAACCGAACGATTACCAACGGCATCCCCATCACAGCTGTGCTGTATCCCGGTGGAAGACAGGGTTGGGTCGGCTTTCAAATCAATAAGCAGGCGCCCCACGCGACGAAACCCATCCCAGTCACGATCAGCCAGGCCGATCCCAAGTGCTTCTTGGTGATTCTCCACCGTCTTGAATTGGACCCTGAGAGAGTCCACATCGCAACCACCAGCAGCCGTGTCGAGCTTCATCTGACCGATGACCTACAAAACCCAATTATCCGGTACGACTACAACCGCGAACCTGTGCTCGCGAAAAACGAATTGGCATATCCAGCAGCTCATGTCCACATCCACGGGACGGAGAGCCCTGTGAACCCACTTGCCGATGCCATGGGAGTGGAGCGCCGGCTACCAGATTTTCATTGGCCCACCGGAGGCAGGCGATTCCGCCCGACCTTGGAGGACCTCATCGAATCCATGATCATCGAGGAACTCGCAATCCCGCATGACGGATGGCAGGAGGCTGTTAAAGAACATCGCCAGCGCTGGTTCGACCTTCAACTGAGCGCCGCAGTCCGCCGCAACCCCGAAGTTGCCCGGAGAGCACTAGCCGAGGCAGGTGAGTCCGAATAGCTCACCGACGGGCTCCCTGCGACCCCCTCAACCTCACCGGAATACTCTTCGACGGCCCAAGAACCCCCGCCACCCCCAACAACACCCTCCCCTACCCCGACGGCGTGCCCGCCTCCTCCTCTCCCCAAGAAGCTGGTTCCTCCTGACTTGAGAATCCCCAGAACACCGATCCGCCGCTTCTAAGTTGCCGCTCGGCGCGGTATCTTCAAGATGTGAGTTCTGCCGCATTGCCGGAGAGTTAGAGATGGCCAAGCAGTACAAGCTGCCCTACACCTTGCGAGCACCGTCCGAAGAAACTGAGGACATGTTCCTTGCCGAGGTTCCGGTACTTCCGGGTTGCCGGGCCTGGGGTGCTACTGCTGAAGAAGCCTTGTTCAATCTCGAGGGCGTGACCGCGGACTACATCGCCTCCTGCGAGGCCCACGGCGACGCCCTACCCAACAGCTGAGCCAAAGTCCGTCCGGCAACAGCAGATTCCAATCCAGCGAGCGCGCCTATATATAAGGCACCCGCAAGTATCCTCGTGGCGTATGCCCCGTTTCCCCACTTGCCCCACCTTCACCAAGCGCGCCCTCAGCGCCATCCTGGCCGCCACCCTCCTGGTCACCGTCCTCACCCCCTCGGCCCAGGCCCAGAACCGGCCCCCCGTGGCCGACGCCGGCAACGACTTCTCGGTCATCCCCGGAGTCGACCGCGAGGGCAGGCTCAACGGAAGCGGCAGCTTCGACTTCGACGACTTGCCCAACACCCTCACCTACCGATGGAGAGTGGTCACAAGCGACTACAAATGGATCAGGCTCACCCCCACGGGCAGCCCCTCAGGCCGCACCGCCGAGTTCGAGGTGCCTCCGGTCAACCTCGTCAACCAATACGGCACCTATCACATCGACTTCGAGCTCACCGTCACCGACCGAGACGGCGACAGCGACCGCGACATCGTGCGGGTCACCCTCAGCCAGCAGCCCGAGGCCAGGATCGACGTCTCCGCCAAGCTGCTCAACCCCAATCCCACCGACCTCGACGGCGACGGCCGCATTCAGACCGACGAGAAGTACACCATCGAAGCGGTGATCGACCGCCCCGGCCAACGCGGCAACCAAGACGACGAGTGGGACGTGCAAGAAGGCGCCCGTCTAGTGCTCGACGCCTCTAACAGCACCGGGGCCGGCTCATCGGTGCTCAGCTACGAGTGGCGCAAGGTAACCGCCCGCCCCAACTATCCGGCGTTCACCATCGAGCCCGGCGATCTGTACGGCGAGACCGTCACCATCATGCTGCCCGACAACTTGGACAACAACCGCACCGCCGTCGCCCACTATCGCGTCACCATCACCAACAACGACGGCGCCACCGACTTCGCCACCGTGCAGATCACCGTCCACGACCAGCCCGCCGCCCCCACCGTTGAAGTCGAGCTGCGCGACAGCAGCCAACCGGCCCAGGTCGCCTTTCAAGAAGGCGAAGACCCCCGCTTCGTGGTCGCCCCCGGCGACAGCGTGGTGCTCACCGCCACCGCCGATGACAAAGACGGCAACCAGGCCCGCAGCCTCACCCACCAGTGGAGGGGCAACATAACCCCCAACCCCTCCAACCGGGCCGGCACCACCTCCCAGGCCACCTTCACCGCCCCCAGCACCGGTCCCGTAGGCGCCACCCACACCGTCTCGGTCACCGTCACCGATTCCACCCGCCGCACCGCCACCGCCACCATCACCTTCGTGGTGGTGGACAACGCCGCCCCCTCGGCGGTAGCCCCCGACGACCTCATAAGCGAGGACGGCAAAGAAGGCGGCACCGACGGAACCGGCGTCATGAGGGTAAACGGCGCCGGCTTCGACAACGACGGCGACGCCATCACCTTCCAGTGGATCGAGGTGGATGACGACGGCGAGCCGGTGGAGGAGGCCACCGTGGAGCTCGTCAACCCCGACCAGGCCATCGTCTCCTTCGAGGTCCCCGAGCTGCGGGGTGGCCAGATCGACATCATCCTCCATCTCACCGTCACCGACGTCTGGGGCGTGTTCGACACCGACTCCGTCACCATCACCGTGCTGGGCCGCAACGAGGATCCGGTGGCCAACGCCGGCGCCGACCAGCGGGCGCAGACCCGATCCCGCGTCGAGCTCGACGGCACCGCCAGCTTCGATCCCGATCCCGGCGACCTGTTCACCTTCTCTTGGGCGCTCACCAGCATCGCCGTCACCCCGCCGGCCCGGGTCACCCCGGTGAGTGCCGCCGACCTGAGAGCGCTCGGCGATTTCTGGCCCACCGCCGGCGTATACCCCAACCCGCTCACCGCCAGCCGCACCGCCCGCCCCCGCTTCCAAGCCCCCAACCTCATCGACCTCACCAGCGTGCGGCTCACCTTCACCCTCACCGTCACCGACCGAGAGGGCCGCACCGATGAGGATGAAGTGACCATCACTGTGGTGGGCCGCTACTTCTCCGGCGTGGTCACCGGCCCCAACTTCTGCGTGAACCACAGCCTGGGCGGCCCGGTCACCTATCCCCTAGACCAAGACCGCGACGGCATAGCCGACATCTGCTCGCTGCCCTACACCCGCCGAGAGGCCGTGGCCCGCCAAAGCGCCCTAGCCCAGCTGGCCAACCTGGATCCCACCAAGTTCGCCCGCGAGGTTCGCACCGCCTGCCGGGAGATCGCGGGCGACGACTTCGGCGACAACCAGGCCGCCCTCGACGCCGACGTCTGCACCACCGGGCAGGTCTCGCCCCCGCCGCCCCCCGCCAACCTGGTGGCCTATCCAAACTTCTTCTCTGGCCCGGTGGTCACCGGCCCCGACTTCTGCGTCAACCACAGCCTGGGCGGGGCCGTTACCTATCCCTACGACATTCCCCCTCGTGACGGCATAGCCGACATCTGCGTGCTGCCCTACACCCGCCGTGAGGCCGTGGCCCGCCAAACCGCCCTGGCAGCATTCGCCAGCGGAGCCCAGTTCAGAAACGCCCTTGCCGCGGCCTGTAGGGAGCTGGCCAATCGGGTCTTCCCCGGCGACGAAGCCGAAGACCTGGACGACGACGCCTGCGCCGAGCCCTCAACGCAGCCCACCCAGACGGGTTCCAACGGCACCGGACAGCCCCTGCCGGGCTCCTAGCAAACCGCGGCACTTGCCGGAACCCCACGCCTCAGCAACGGGGTTGAGGCGGGGTTGGGGTACCGGTAGGGTAGGACCATTGCTCGGGGATGGCGAAGCGTTCCCCCTCCAAGGATCGAAGAGCCAGGAGGCTGGTTGTGCCGGCGAGCGAACCGATTGATGAGAAGGTGCGTTGGGCGCTGATGAGGCGCCTGATTGAGGTCCTGGGGGAGGAGGAGGCTGAGACGCTGATGGAGAGCCTCCCTCCTGTCGTGTGGCACCAGATCGCCACCAAAGATGACCTTGCCGCTCTCGAAGAGCGTCTGAGAGCTGAGATGAACACTCGCTTCGCCGAGTTCAAGTCCGAGCTCGCCGGACTGAGAGGCGAGTTCGCCGAGTTCAAATCGGACATCAAGTCCGAGTTCTCCGAGTTCAAGTCTGAGATCAGAGGCGAGCTCACGGAGTTCAGGATCGAGCTCGCAGATCAAAAGGGCGAGTGGAAGACCGAGCTGGCCCGCAGCACCCG
>JAPOVT010000001.1 GCA_026708015.1 bacterium | reverse complement strand
CACCCGGCCGCGGACCCTCAGATCACGCCCGATACACAAAATTCCTGACAGACCCGCCCTGCGCGTTTTTGTGGGGTTTGGGGTTGCTGTGATCGGTTGGGGTCAGGTTATCAGCAGGCCGCGGGCTTGGAAGTTGTGGGGGTTGGTGAAGCCGTGGGCGGTGCGTCTGAGGACTTGGAGGAGGTTGTTGGTTCCTTCTATGCGTCCGTTTGAGGGCCGTTCGGTGTGGTGCCAGTTGAGGATCTCGTCGGACCATTCGGTGAAGGTGTTCACGATGTCGCGGAACTCGGGGAGCTCGCCGGTGTCGTAGAGGTCGCTGAACCGGTCGAGGGCTTGCAGGGCGCCTTGGTGGTCGTCGGCGTCGTAGAGTCCCCGGAGTTCTTGGAGGGCCTGCCAGGCGGCTTGGAGGCGGGGGTGGTTGTCGAAGGGCGCGTCGAGGCGGGCCCGGTCCGTGTCGGCGAGGGTGTCGGCTCGTCGCAGGAGAGCGAAGCGGGCTTTGAACACCTGCGGGTCGAAGGCGCGCCCTGCGGGCTGGGATCCGCCGCGCTGCACGTCTCGGCGCACCGCGGTGAGCCCGGCGGAGAACCATCTGATGACGTGGAACCGGTCCAGCACGTGTCGGGCGTGCCCGAGATGGGCGGCGACCGCCGCCCGGTAGGCGGGGGACCCGTCGGTGACGACGACTTTGACCTGCTTGCACCATTTGCGGCCCTGCGAGGCGAAAAACCCTGATAGGGCCGCTGTGCTGCGGTGGGGGACCATGGCCAGGGTCCGGCCGGTGTCGGCGTTGACGATCACCGTCACATACCGGTGGCGTTTGCGCATCGAGGTCTCGTCCACCAAAAGCACCCGGCACGCCCGGCTTCGCCGCCGCTCCGCGACCACAGCCGCCCACGCCCCCACCAGCGCGTTGGTCTTGTGCCAGCCGATCTTGTGGCGCCGGGCCACCCGGCGGATCGGCATGACGGTGGCATCAGCGACGATCCTTCGCGC
Organism: bacterium; assembly: GCA_026708015.1. Taxonomy (NCBI): domain Bacteria; species bacterium. Next base: position 2,330 of record JAPOVT010000001.1, on the reverse strand, counting down.
CAGCCGCCGGGTCATCGCGCCCTCGAACTCCGGGTGCTGCTCCAAGAACCGGCCGCCGCAGCTGTCGCACGCCAGCCTGCGGCGCCGCCACAACAACACCACCAGCCGGCCCGACACCTCCAGATCGCGGACTCTTTTGACCCGGACGTCGTGGACCGACGAACAGGCGAACCCGCACTCAACGCACAGAGGCCGGCGGACCGCCGACTCCACCTCCACAACCAGCTCGAACGGCGTGTCCGACACAACCGCGAGCACCCTTATCCGGCGCAAGTGCAACCGCACCCGCATAACATCTGAACTCATCGGGGCCCTCTGGGACAGGCGACGTTGACATCACCGATTCCAGCAGGGCCTCGACCCCGATTAACGGACCCTCAGACCACCCCACCCCACACTTTCGCGAAGGCTCGTTTTTAATGCTCCCCATTCACTCCCCCACCCCAGGTTCAAGCGAAGCCCTGAGAGCTCTTCGAACGCGGCCCACATAGTCCGGGTTGGCGCCAACTCGAGAAGCAATGGCAACGTGAGTGGCATTGGGGTCGGCGTTACTGGCGGCAATGATGCGCTCCTTGACGGTGGTAGTTGTCTCGGGCGATGAAACTCCTTCAGACATTGGGCCCCGTTCAATGCTCTGTCGGCGGAACCAATCACGCATGGTCGCATGCACATAGCGCAGCCTCCCCCGCGAAGGGCGGTGGATCACACCAGCCTCGCTGAGGCGCTGGAAATATACGCTCAGATAGTTGGAGGTCTTGCCCATGACCCGTGAGACGTCACCGATCTGGACATCTGGTGTGTCAAATGCGCTCATGGCCTCGAGGACCATCCGATCAGTGTCGGAGAGGTCACGAACAACTGGGGCGAAAACCTGGGCCTCCATGTCCGTAATTGCGGCGTCAACCGCCGCTTGAACATCGCCTGATGTAATGCCGTTGCTGGGATCGGAGCAGTGCTCCCAAGAGTGGTATCCGACAAGCTGCACCATGAATGGATAGCCGGACGTGGCCGCAGCAGCGGTGGCCAGGGCATCGTCATCAATTGTGCCTCCGGCCGCATTGATGGGTGCTTGCAGCGCCTCGACCGACTCCTCAAGGCTAAGTGGATCCAATTGCGTTCGGGCAATGCGCTGGAAGAAAGTCATGCCAGGATCGGCAAGTGCCGTCTCTTCCATCGAGGGCAGCCCAGCACCCACGAACATGACTGGCTTCCCATCAATCTTGGCGATGTCCTGAAGGGCATGCGCGAAGTCGCGTAGGGCGGCGATATTGGCATTATGGAACTCGTCGATAGTGATAAGGGCACCCCTGGCCTTGCGTCGCGCGTGATCGGCCAGGCCCTCTACGGCTGCGAGCATCCTGGTGTGAACGGACAGCTCCCTGACCTCGGGTGTCTGGAACGAAACACCCGCGCCGCTGCCTAGGACGCTGACCTGTGCCGAGGACAAGCGGCGACTTTCCGTGTCGTAGGCAGATGTTATCTGCTCGATGAGAGCATCCACAAAGGTGGGCTCGGGCTTGGCTGTGACTCTGACGGTCAGCAGGCCGTTCTGCTCGGCCACGTCCCGCATGGCTGCAAGCAGGACAGTCTTGCCCGATCCTCGGGGTCCCTTGAGCAACATGGAGTGATCGGGATGGTCGGGCCCGGCAGTCATCGCGGCCTGACAGCGCCGCATGGCCTCTTCTCTTCCTGCAAGAGTATGGGGCGGACGCCCGAAGGTCGGGCGAAACGGATTGGGGCTCGGCACGGTCGCCTCCCGGTCTTGCTGTCCTTCCTACCACCGACACTGACCAATCTGCAAAACTTGCAAAAGGGGCAGCACGACCAATCTGCAAAACTTGCAAAAGGGGCAGCACGACCAATCTGCAAAACTTGCAAAAGGGGCAGCACGACCAATCTGCAAAACTTGCAAAACAAGGTCAGGTGCTGGAAACCGGATTCGGCCCTAGTCCCAGACTCGCAAGCACATTGCCCAAAGCATCGGCGGTGTCGTCGAAATAGTTGGAGTGGGTGACATTGATGGCGTCAATGGACTCAGCACCTAACAGCACGACCTCCACGCGGGGGTTGTCCCGATACTGCTCCTCGCGCTCACTGTATGCCTTGAGGGCTTGAGCGGTATTGCGAAATTCCTTGAGGCTGATTCGCTTCCTCGCGTCATGGTCGAAGGCGATCAGAAAGTCAATGGTCTTGCGCTTTCCCATCAGTCCTCCCCGACTCCTTGATCAAGAGACCTGGCTACCAGGCCGAACAAGGACACCATAACCAGCCGAGTTGAGCATCCCCCTTTTGGCCGGTCACCTCGATTAGGAGGTAACCATGTCATTGAT